>NZ_CEYAEZ010000007.1:0-60144 GCF_982781345.1 Desulfovulcanus sp. | reverse complement strand
AAGCAAGTTTTAGATGGGTCCAAGTCTTTGTACCAGCATGAAAGAAACCAAGACTTAGAATAAGCCATGAAAATTAAGTTGATAAAAAGGTTCGGTTACAAGCTTTGGTATTGTTTTTCCCAGATTTTTTAACCTTATGAAACAAGCAGAACACAAAAGAGACCGCTGATTTCTCCCCAGATAATTGCTGCCCCAAGAAAATCACCGTTTAATCCTTCCTGTTTGCTGGCCAGCCTGTAAAGCCTGAGCAGTCCAGGGCCAAGAACTAAAAAGGAGAAAACGACCTGCTCAAGATTTAAGATAGAAAGGCCTAAAATGAGGTTTAGGGTTAGATTCAAGATTAGGACATTTGGGGTGGCGCCTTGCAGAAAATATTTGCCCATACCGGGTCTTAAAAGGTTTCTTCCCGAAAAAGCGAGAATAACCGCTGCTGTCCGGCCCAGGACAATAGCCCAGATGATTATGGGCCATTTGTTAGCTGCTGCAATTTCATAATTTAAAGTAAGTTGGCCAGTGAGCCCCAGGATGAGACCGATTACCCCAAAGGCACCAGTATGGCTGTCTTTAACTATGGTCCAAAATTTTTCTCCTTGCGCATTACTTCCTAAGCCGTCCCAGATATCTGCCCAGCCATCCCAGTGCAGGGCCCTGGTCAAATAGATGTTGAGGCATAGTATAATCCAGGCCTGGACAAATGGATGCCCCTGCCCCAGACCCAGATAAAAGGGTAGAGTGATAATAAGCCCTAAAATAAGACTTACAGGGAAAAAATAGATCATGCACCGGCTCATGTCTTGAGGGCTGGCCACAGGGGCTTTGCCAAGCCGCGATAGAAAGGATAGCGTCAATAGAAATAAGTTTTTATGGTTCATTTTTGAAGAGACAAAGAGACTTTTTGGCCTATTGAAAGGTTTAGTCTTTTATGGGCACTGGCTTGGTTTAAGGCCAGTTCATACATTTTTTGGCTGCCAGGGATAAGCCCTAGTTCATTTGTCGGTATATGGGCATACGTGGAAACCAGGTGAAGTTGAAGTTCATTAAAAAAGAGACGAGAGTGTTGCTTAAGAGTTGTCTCCCAACTGGTAATAGGTAGGTTGAGGACTATGTTACCAAAATGATCAATATGTAAAACAGTAGTGGTTATTTTCTGATCTTTATACTCTGGCTGGATATGGGGTAGCATATAAATGCTGTCCGGGTTAATTTCTTTACCCAGGTCATGCGCTTCTTTTCCAAGGCTTAAGCGAGCGGCCAAGGGTGCAAAAATGTCGCGGCCATGAAAAGTGCTGCTGGCCATAAAATCTTCATGTGAGACAGTATAGACTTTATCCAATAGATGTTCTTGGGCCAGCATCGTAAGCAGGCCATTGTCCGGAGCAAGGAAAAGACATGCTTTGTTTTTAGCTATAAGAATCCTCCTTTTTGTGCCTACGCCTGGATCTACAACGCAGACAAAAATGGAATTTTTAGGAAAATAGGTATAACTTGACCATAAAAAATATGCCCCTTGGAGAATATTGAAGGGCTGGATGTGGTGGGTTAAATCGATAATTTTTATTTGGGCATTATAGCGGGCGATAACCCCTTTTAGCTGGCCTACATAGATATCTTCCAGGCCAAAATCAGTTAGCAGGACTATGGGTTTCATAACAAGGTCTACGGGTTAAGATGTTAAAGTTAAAGAGTGAAGAGGTAAGAAGATAGAAAAAATTAACTTCTTAGTCTTTTAGAGTCTGTGGCCAAACTTTACTTAAGAGGACAATATTTCATAATTTTTTTTCAATCCTGATTTCTTTCAAGCTGGTGCAAATGCTTGAACCCAGCCCTTTGCAATGCTTTCAAGAAACCAGGCTTTTCAATCTGGTAGTCAAAATGGGGTTTGGCCACAGACTCCTTTAATCTTTAATAGACTTTTCTTTTGGAAAATCCGCGTCCAATGACATTTAATGTGTTTTCAAAAATGACAAAGGCCTCTGGGTCAATGGAAAAGATTATTTCTTCAAGTCTTTTGAGTTGGATATTGTTGACCACGGTCATGACGATTTTTTTGCGTTGACCAGTATATGCTCCCTCACCATAGATGAGAGTTGAACCGCGGTGTAAGTTTTCATTTATGCTTTTAGCGATGGCATCTGGGGAGTTACTGATGATGAGGACCATTTTGCGTTGATTAAATAAAGACATAAAATATTCACTGACAAAGGAAGAAACAAAGACTGCTGCCAGTGAAAATAGCACCAAGTCAGTATCTAAAAAAGCAAAGCTTAAAGCAAAAATGATGAAATTAAATAGAAAGTTTGTTTGGCCAATGCGTAAGTTAAATTTTTGATGCAAAATGATAGTCAGGATACTTGCGCCTCCTGTTGACCCCAGAGTTCGAAAGGCTATGCCGCCTCCAGCACCTGCAATACAACCGTAACTTAGTGCTGCCAGAAAGTGATCATGAATAATAATGCGAAAGTTGATGACCTCCAGAAAAAAAGTCATGGCCAGCATTCCAAAGAGACTATAAAGAAAAAATCTTCGGCTGACAAAAATGAGTCCGAGGACAAATACGGGTATGTTTAAGAGAAAAAACCAGATACTTGGACTTAGTTTATGTGTGGAGTAATAAAAAAGAAGGCTTAAGCCCGAAATTCCGCCGCATATAAACTGATGGTCCAGGGCAATGGCCTTAATGGATGTGGCAATAAGAAAGGCCGCCAGAGTCAGGAGCCCAAGGTTCCATGGAATAGAAAAAGTAAAATCGCGAATACTTTTTTTCACTTCAACTCGTCTCCAGGCATCCAAACCAGATACTCTGGCTTAGGTGCCCTGTTTTCGATTTGTGTTCTCGGCCTTCGACAAAACGAATTTGTCCCTTTGAAGAGCAATGATTTTTCCGTCAAAAAAATAATCCATATTTGGTTGACCAGCGAAAAAGAGTCACCTAAGGCTATATAGTTTGGGTCTGCAGGTGCAGATTGCAATTAGTTAATATATCGAAATTTTTAAGGGAATTCACGAATCACAAAATTATGAATTTTGTTAACATAGCGCTTTCAAGACAGGATGAATATAATAATTTCTTTTGTCAATGTACACAAAAGGCATCAGACTATAGTCTGGCCAATATTTGGGGATGGGCAGAAGAATATGGTATAAAATGGTCTTTTGCTTATGATTTGGTCTGGCTCAAACAAACCAGACCGGAAGAAGTTTTTTGGGCTCCTGTTGGCGATTGGGACCTGGATTGGAGAAAAATTTATAGTCGTATCAAGAAACCTATTCGCTTTATCCGTGTCCCTGAGAAGTTAAAGCAAATCTGGCTTGAGCAACTGCCTGGGATCATGGTGCAAGAGTCCAGGGACCATTGGGATTACCTTTATCTTGTTCAGGAACTTATAGAGCTAAAGGGGAACAAATTTCATAAAAAGAAAAATCTATTGAATCAGTTTGTAAAAAAATATGATTTTACTTATGTTGAACTTGAACAAACATATATTGAACATGCCCTTGCCTTACAGACTGAATGGTGCCTGTGGAAAGAGTGTTTCAATTCGCCTGCGTTAGATGCAGAGAATAAGGTCATCATAAGGATTTTTCACGATTTTGATAAGATAAAAGGTTTATTTGGAGCTGGACTTTTAGTCGATCAGAAAATGATTGCCTACACAGTGGCTGAGGAGTTGGAACCAGACACCCTGGTTATCCATTTTGAAAAGGGATGTCCCAATTATAAAGGGGTTTATCAGGCCATAAACCAGCTATTTTTAAAAAATTCTGCTTCCGGATATAAGTATGTAAACAGAGAACAGGACCTGGGTGAGCTTGGACTGCGTAAGGCCAAAGAATCCTATCATCCGGTAGGCTATTTAAAGAAATATGAAGTTATTTGGAAATGATATTTGTTGATTGTTCCGCCTCCGGCGGGATTAGGTTGACTGGCTTGTCTGATAATTAAAAAGGCTATGAGTTATTTAATGTGTCATTAGGGATCAAGGCACACAGATAACTGGCTAGAGTAGTAAAGGCATCGCTGTTGCGGTGGTTATAGCGAAATTCTAGTTCTTTAAAGTATAGTAAAAAGCGTTGGGGATTCATGGTTTTGAACCGTTTGAGCCTAGGCTTGGCAAAGGCCCAGAAATTTTTGTTGCCATCAATGGCGAGAGATTTGCCATTGTGTTTTAAACCGTATTGGGCAGAAATCCCGTCATCGTAAAATAAGAGGCTTAAGTATTCTTTATAGCGGTCAGAATAGACAATGTGCCCGATATTTTTAGTTTGTAGGTGAAAATTAAGTTTAAAGTGAATTACTGTCTCTAGGCTTAAATCTGGTAAAAAGTCCACAAAGACCTGGTCTGACCGCTCCAAGATACCCAAAATCGGACTGATCCTTCTGGCAGGCGGTTTGTTTTTTAAAAGAGAAAGCAGGGATAGGGAAGCAATAATCTGCGGTCCATCCAGGGAATGGGCTAGGATTGCCAGACGAAGGACTGTCAGGGCCTTACGAACAGTATTATAGCTAACATCTAGCTGTTTGGCCATAACATCCGTGGCTACCTCCAGTTCAAAGAGTTTTAAAAATCTCAACCATTGCCGGGGAGAAAGTTGACCATAATTGATAAATCTGCGGCTGAAGTCATGGAAAGTATAGCCACACCTGGAACAACGTCTTTTGCCGCTGGAAAGTTTATACAGCTTCCGACAGCGGCAGCGTGGACAAAAGCGTTGATAGTTTTTCCAGCAAAACTTGAGTAGAAATTTTTGCGCTGCAGCTCTGGTTTTGATTATTTTTTCGTAATCATAAAGGTACATAATTTATATGTTTAGGAATATAGGATTTGGGCAGCTTGGAAGTTAAGTTCATGTTAAAAAGTGAGTAGAATGGTTGCTGAATTTTTGCACCTCCCTTTTTTGTTCTTTCTAATCTTCTCATCTTTCTATTCAATCTTTTCCCAGTACCGGCATCCTTTTTCCGGACAGGCAAGATGCTCTCCTCTGGCTTTGGTTGTTTTTTTGACCAGAATTTTTGAGCCGCATTTAGGACACTCTCTCTCCACAGGAAAATTCCAAACAGCATAAGTGCATCCGGGATATTGGTCGCATCCGTAAAAGACTTTTCCGCGTCGAGAACTTCTTTCCACTAATTCTCCCGGACAGCCGGGGGCAGGACATGGAACATGGGTGGAAAATGGCTTTGTATAATTGCATTCTGGATAACCTGTACAGGCAATGAACCGGCTGCCTATACGCGCTTTTTTTTCCACCAAGTCGCGGCCACATTTTGGACAGGTTCCTGCTTTCTTTAATTCTATGGGCTCTGAAGGGATAATTTGAATTTTGCCTGATTCATCCCGTGTAAAATTGGCTGTATTTTTACACTCCGGATATCCAGAACAGGCCAGAAAGGTTCCGTTTCGACCAAAACGAATAAGCATGGTCTGGCCACATTTGCTGCATTTTATATCAGTTTCTTTGCCAGCCTTAACTTCAGCCATTTCTTTTTGGGCTTTTTCCAGCGTAGGGTAAAATTCTTGAGCAAATTTCTGTAAAACATCGACCCAATTCTTATCTCCCATGGCAATGGTATCCAGGTCTTTCTCCATAGCTGCAGTAAAGCTTGCATCCATGAGTTTGGGGAAATGTTTGACAAGGAGATCGCACACTACATTACCTAGTTCAGTGGGAACAAATTGCTTTTCCTGCCTGGTTACGTAATCTCGGTCTGTAAGGGTCGAAATGATGGTGGCATAAGTTGAAGGACGGCCAATGCCCAATTCTTCCAGTTTACGCACCAGGGAAGCCTCTGTAAAGCGGGATGGAGGTTGGGTAAACTTTTGTTCTTTGGAAAGTTCCAAGAGATTTAAAACTTGGCCTTCTTTCAGTTCAGGTAATTCTTTGTCGGTCTGATTTTCGCCATGAGCATAATAAATCTTTAAAAAACCCGGGAAAATTTGTCTCTGACCTTTGGCGCGCCAGAGAGTACTTCCGGCTTTAATGGTCACCACTGTATCCCAGAACTTGGCCGCAGCCATTTGCGAGGCCATAAAGCGTTGCCAGATGAGTCTATAAAGACGAAAGTGATCGGCCGGAAGATAGGTTTTGACCATGTCCGGGGTGAGGCTGGGATCCACTGGGCGGATAGCCTCGTGTGCATCCTGCGCCGCAGCCTTGGTTTTAAAATTTCTTGGCTTTGGCGGGCAGAACTTCTGCCCCAGGTTTTCCAGGATCCAGGCTCTAGCTGCTTCCTGGGCTTCTTTAGCAATGCGTACAGAATCTGTGCGCATATAAGTAATCAGAGCTGTGGTACCCATATCTCCCAGGTCAACACCTTCATACAGTCTCTGAGCAACGGTCATGGTCTTTTTAGCTGAAAAATTTAGCCGGGTGCTGGCTTCCTGTTGCAGTGTGGAAGTAATAAAAGGAGGCTTTGGTTCTTTTTTCCTTTCTTTTTCCGTGAGCTCTAAAATTACAAACGATGACTTACGAACTTCCTGTTCAAGCTCTTGTGCTTTTTGGGCGGAAGGAATGTGGGCCTTTTTCTTGTTGATCTTCCAGAGTTCAGCTACAAAGTCTTTCCCTTGGTCCGCTGAAGGCTCCGTATTTTTTTCTGCCTCTAATCTGACTTTGAACAGCCAATATTCCTCGGGAACAAATTTATGCCGTTCCCTTTCTCTGTCTACAATAAGGCGTAACGCCACAGACTGGACTCGACCAGCTGATAAACCTCTTTTGACCTTTTTCCATAAGATAGGGGAAATCTTATACCCGACCAGGCGATCCAGAATGCGCCGTGCCTGCTGGGAGTTAAACAGGTTTTCGTTCAAGGGCCGGGGGTGTTTCAGGGCTTCCTTTACTGCCCTGGCAGTGATTTCGTTGAATTGAATCCGGTTGTAATTGGGATTTTTATCTTTGATAAGCTCAGCTATATGCCAAGCTATGGCCTCACCTTCCCGGTCCGGGTCCGGAGCAAGAAATACCTGGTTTGCCTGAGAAGCTGTAGCACGCAATTTATTGACGATTTTTTTCTTGCCAGGAATAATTTCATACTGGGGTTGGAAATTATTTTTTTCATCTACTCCCAGTCTTTTTGTGGGTAAGTCGCGTACATGACCTACTGATGCTTCAACCAGATAGTCTTGTCCCAGAAATTTTTTGATGGTCTTTACCTTTGCCGGAGACTCAACAATAATTAAATCTTTACTCATAATAGGGCGGCTATATCCAGATGGTGTGGTATTTTGCAAGTAGAAAAATGATCAAAAACAAAAAAGTGAGGCTAATGGCCTCACTTTTTTGTAACAAAATTGGCTTGTGGTTTAATTAATCTATTTCTTTTTTCTCTTTTCCCATAGCCTCATGTCTTGCATTTTTTTTCTTCTTTCTCTAGCCAAACCTTTGGCAACCAAAGAAGTGTTCTTTTTATAACCCCATTTTTCTTTGTATTCTTCTGGGGTTAGTTCGTGAGAAGCAAGGTGTTTTTTGGTCAATACTTTAAAGGATTTTCCACATTCCAGACAGACAATGCTTTTTTCACGAATGGCTTTCTTTGGGTCAACTGGGGGTTTTGTGGCTTCTTGTTTTTGTTCTCCTTCAGCCACGTTTCGGATACCTTCGGCAAGTGTTCTAACCATAGAAGTTATTTCGTCTTCGGTCATATTACGTACACTTGCCTGAGCTTTAACAATTTCTAGTGCTTGTTTTAAATACTCTTCCATTTGTACTTACCTCCAATGTTTTATTAATTTAAAAAAAAAGATATGCGAGCAATATCACTTTATTAAACACAGAGTTTTTTTTTGTCAATAAGAAAAGAAAATCTGTCAAGTTTTGATTATTGTTTAGAACCTTTTTTCTATAAACATATTTGTAAAAAAATGTAAAGATATGCTATTTTTTCATATCTCTTTAAGGCTCGAAGATTTATTTTTGACCTCATTAAAAATATGTTTGCTTTCTATAAAAAGCGTGCCTATTTTTTTTATGATTGTTACTATTTAATATTATTTTAAAAAAGGTATTTTTTTTAAAAAATAGGATGTTGGTCTATAGCAATATGGATAGAGGCTGATTTATGTGTAACCTATTTAATTATAATTGGTTTTTTTTTGTTGCCTGGCAACTGTAAAGTCGATAACTTTATCCTTAGCAGGGGTAACTAAAAGATAAGGAGATACTTATGGAGAACAAGATTCAAAGTGCAGTAAAAGAGGTCTCAAAACCTTTTAAATTCGAACATTGGCTGAGGTTTTATTTTGTTCATCAAGATGGAGAAGATTTGGTTATTTTTTTAAGTCCCGAGCAACTTCAGAAATTAAAGGAGAAATACGGTCAGTTGGCTAGATTGGCCGAAGAGTTAAATGGTAAGGTGATATCTCCGCAGCTTTCACAACAGATTATTGTTCAATATATCCAGCAAATCTTCGATGGTATTAAATACGAGCTAGGGTTTATTCCCAGAGTTTTGGATAGCTTGGAATTTAATACTGAAATTCATGGCTTTAATATTTGGGTTTCCTTACATGAAGACCAGTTGGATAAGAAGGTGCTTGATTTTGATAAATGGTTGGAAATCTATGATGAGTGGAAGAAAACAGAAAATGCTCAGAAGATAATTATGTCTTTAAAAGTTAATGGGATGCAAAATGTCGGCTCAAATAAGCTAAATTAGGTTTAGAGCCTGTGGTCGAACCTCTTTATCAACTTAATTTCCATGGTTTATTCTAGTCTTGGTTTCTTTCATGCTGGTACAAAGGCTTGGACCTATCTAAGGTTTGCTTGCGGATAGAGCATAATGGGATATTTTGGGTAAACAAATATTTTTTTATTATCGATAGTTATGGTCAATCTCTCAAAACATTTAGCCCATTCACCCCGATGCTCTGTTTTTCCGTAAACTTCGCCAAGATGGCTTACCCAAGCCGTTTGTAATGCATTTCAGAAACCAAGACTTTCAATCAGCGGTTAAAATAGGGTTCGGCCGGCCACAGGCTCTTTAATAAAACTACCTTGTTAGCGCCCCCTGGCTGGCATAAAAGACTCTAGTCTTTTCTCCTGTCAGGGGGCGGTCAGTTATTTTGTCAAACTGGTGGGGGGTTAGTTGCATACTATAGCCAAAAGTGACGAATAAGGGGCCTGCCGAGGGGAGTTTCTCCGGCTGGAGCTGAAACTCGAATTGTACTCCTTTGATGTAATCTAACTTGCGAGGCAGATAGACTTTAAGAGCTTTGGCCACCACATGTCCATTTATATCACTTAAATAGGCAGAGAGCCATAGGTCTTGAATCCACTCTGCCCATGCGGGAATAACTTCTTTTTTGGGATAGGCAACCCCTCTGATATTATAGGAGTTGTCTATAAATAAGGTCTCATACTCAAATGTCCAAAAACGCATGTCCAAGGTTTGGCTTGTATTTAATGACCAGAGGTTTTTGTTCAGGTGTTTTACGCTCAAATGCGTACAACCGAGGAAGAACAGTAGAGGGAGTAAAGCTAAAAGATATTTTCTCATCTTAGCTTACCTTGCGACAAGTTTTGGCGGCCCGAGCATAATCATCTCGGCCAGCGTTAAATTTACTTTAGGCATGTTTTTGATCTTAGGCCCGACAAAAGCCATTTCCAAGTGAGCTAATTGTGTGTAGAAGTTTGTTCGGTCCAAAACCGGATAGTCTTGCAAAGAACTACACAATTCCTGGCAACGGTAACAACCAGGAAAAGTGAGCCTTTGTTTGTCAGGTCTGGTCAAAGAATTGGGTACGCCATGCATCCGACAGATCATAAGTCGATATTTATACAGGACGCATAGGCCAGCTTCATTAACGGGGCACATAATGTTTGGTCTTATGCCCTGGTTGAGATTTTCTTTGGCTCTTTGGACATAGTTCTTGGCCCGCGCAATAATTCGATCCTTCAGGTCTTGAGGACAGGAGTTCAACCCTTTCCAGAAATAGGCCCATTCTAGATAGGTGTGATGTTGAAAAAAGCTAGAACAGCAGTTATCCGGACATTCCTGGCAAGTAAGGCCAATCTTTTCAGCGCATTTATTATAAACTTCCTCCATTTGAGCATAGAGTTGTTCTAATCTATTGAAGGCGATTTTAGGCAGAATCTTTTTTATTTTTTTAGCCATTGTTCAATTAGTTGTACACATTTTTGAGGCGAATTCTGGTCGGTACTGACTACAAAGTCAGCATATTGTTCATATAGCGGTTTTCTTTGCATGTAAATGTCTTCCAGAGTTTGTCCTTTGTCCATGGCTAGGCCACGGGTGGAGAGATTTTGGACCCGTTCAAGTATGGTTTGCAGCTCCGAATGCAGATAGATGATGGGGCCCAGACTTTTTAAGTAGTCCATGGCTGGTGCGCTGTAAACTACACTTCCGCCGGTAGAGATAACACACCGGTTGAGTCTGAGGTCTAAAACTATCTTTTCTTCGGCCTGTAGGAATCCCTTAAGCCCCAGATGGTCGCGAATGGATTGTAGATTTGTTCCCCACCATGCTTCCAGGAGCCTGTCTGTGTCAACATGTGCCCAGGATAAACTTTGGCTGAGTAGCCTACCCAGGGTTGATTTTCCTGAACCAGCCATGCCAATCAAGGAGATACATGGCTTTTTCTGGACATAAAAGGACGATTTTGAATTCATGAAAAATGGTCTAGCCTCCCAGATAAGCCTTTTTGATATCTGGGTTTTCCATTAATTCCTGAGAAGTGCCCTGCATAACTATTTCACCGGTATCAAGGACATAACCCCTATGGGCAAAGTTCAATGCCACCCGGGCATTTTGTTCAATAAGCAAAATGGTCATGCCCTGTTTGTTTAGTTCCTTTAATGCCCTGAACATATCGTACATTAAAAGAGGTGCCAGACCCATAGATGGTTCATCAAGGAGAATAAAGTTAGCTCCTGTCATCAGGGCACGACCCACAGCGAGCATTTGCTGCTCACCTCCGCTTAGTGACTCACTACGCTGCTTGCGCCGCTCATAGAGCCGGGGAAACAGATCATAGACCCGTTTGAAATCATTTTTGATGTTTGGGTCATTTTTACGAGCATAAGTTGCCAGGACCAAATTTTCTTCCACGGTCAAGTTTCCAAAAATATGTCTGCCCTCCGGAGCCAGCGCAATTTTTAATTTATGAACCACATCATGAGGTTCTGTTTTGAGGATTGATTCGCCCTTGTATAAGATATCCCCTTTGGTCACTTTTGGTCCTTCAGGCGGGGGAACGCGAGTAATGGTGTGCAAGGTGGTAGTTTTGCCTGCACCATTAGCTCCGATGAGGGTCACAATTTCTCCTTCATTTACATGAAAAGAAATACCATGCAAGGCCTCAATATTTCCATATTTGACGTGTAGATCTTTAACTTCGAGTAACATTAGATTGTCTCATCTCCCAAATAGGCTTTGATTACTTGTGGATTGTTCTGGATTTCCTCTGGGGTGCCTTCGGCAATAGTGGCCCCAAAGTCGATTACCTTTAGCCAGGAGCAGAGGGTCATGACCACTGTCATCTGGTGTTCAATCATCCAGATGGTGATCTTAAATTCTTCATGGATCCACTTAATCAGCCGGATCAGGTCCTTGACATCAGCAGAGTTCAAACCTGCAGCTGGCTCGTCTAAAAGCAAGAGATTTGGTTTGATAGACAGAGCTCTTGCAATTTCCACTTTTCTTTGCATCCCATAAGGCAGGTTTTTAGGCTTTTCATGGATATATTTTTTCAAATCAAGTGCTTCCAGGATATCCATTGCTGTATCCAGGATGCGCTTTTCATTTTCCCTGTATCTTCTGGTGCGCAGAATAGAGTCAAATAAACTATAACCGAGATTATAATGTTGAGAGATACGGATATTGTCTAAAACTGTCATTTCATGCCAGAGGCGGATGTTTTGAAAGGTTCTGGCAATACCTAATGCTGTAACCTGATGCGGTTTTAGCCCGGCAATATTTTTTCCTTTGAATATAATTTTTCCTTTTGTCGGTTTATAAAATCCGCTGACCAGATTGAAGACAGTGGTTTTACCTGCTCCGTTAGGTCCAATGAGCCCCATTAATTCACCGCCTTCAAAGCGGATGTTAAAGTCTGAAAGAGCGCATAATCCCCCAAAATATTGGGTTAGGCCATGTATTTCCAATAAGGACATAATGTTCTCCAACCTATTTGAACTTATATAATTTTCTAAGACCTGGAAAAATGTCTGATAGCTCTTTGTTGCCCATTATTCCTTCAGGACGGAATTGCATGAGGATAATGAGGAGAAGAGGGACAACTATCCACTTGATGATTTGCAAAGGGCGTAAAAGTTCCAGAAGAAGAGTGAAAGCAATTGCCGAAAGGACTGAGCCGGATAATGAACCCATTCCTCCGAGATAGACCATGACTAGGGCTTCAGTTGACTTGAGTATGCCAAAAGAGCTTGGATTTACATAGCCCAGGACATGGGCGAACAGTGCCCCGGCCACGCCGGCCAGACCTGAAGAAATCATAAAGGCTATCAACTTCATTTTGTTGGTATTCACACTCATTATTTCAGCAGCCACTTCATCTTGATGAATAGCAACTATCCCTTTGCCCAGAGTGGATGAAACAAAGCGGCGGATCATCCAGATTGACAGAACGGTAAAAATAAAGACCCAGATGATCATCCAGGGAAGGAAAACCACATCTTCCATGGCAAAAATAGTATTTTTCATCCCCATAAATCCTCTGGCTCCACCAATGCTGTCCAGGTTGATGATGGTGGTGATAATTATATAGTTGGCCGCTATGGTGATGATGGCCAGGTAGTCACCTCTGGTTTTAAAGGAGGGAATTGCTACCAAAAGCCCAGCCAGTGCAGCTATTATAAATGCGACGACTAAAATTAAAGGAAAACCTAAAATGGCGTATTCAGGTGAAAGTAATGGCGGGCCAAAGACCCTGTCTTGAGCGAATAGGAGAACGCTTAATACAGAAGCCACATAGGCCCCGACAGCCATGAATCCAGCATGGCCACAAGAGAATTCTCCCATATATCCATTTACTAAGTTTAAGCTGCTGGAATAAATAATATTTATACCCATAAACATTAAAACAGATTGGGTATATAAATCTATTAATTCATAGTAGGATAGGCCAACAAGTAGGCCGAACAAAAGAAGCAAAGTCAAAGGAACTGTAAATCTTCGCATACTTATCCTTTGTGATGTTCCTGCAATCACGCCCATGGGCGAAATTGCAGCGGGTTTTAAGTTGTTTTAATAGATTATATTCTATTCTATTGCCAAAATAAGACTAACTGATTTTTTGGGATACGCATCTGTTTTACAGATTTTTTAAAGCCAATACCAGAGTCTTTACTTCAGACTCCTAAATTTTTGTTGTTTTTGCTACGCCGAACAGCCCTGTGGGCTTAATAGAGAGAATTAGCAGCAGTATACTAAAGGCTATTAAATCCCTGAATGTAGATGGGAAAAAGGCCACAACCAGAATTTCCACAAATCCGAGGATGTATCCGCCGACAAAGGCTCCCCGTATATCACCGATTCCTCCGACAACAGCGGCAATAAAGGCTTTCCAGCCTATAATGGCTCCCATGTATGGATCTAAAATGGGGTAGGACATTGCGAATAACAAACCAGCTAAACCAGCCATGGAAGAACCTAGAATAAAAGTAAAGACAATAATGGTATCTATGGGTATCCCCATTAAGGGGACAGCAAATTTATCATAGGAGATGGCCCGCATGGCCATTCCGATTTTTGTTTTGGTAACGATAAAATGCAAAAGACCAAATACCAGAAAGGCAGAAATTATTACGGCAATTTTTAGGTTGGTTACACTGATGGAACCGAACGTGTAGACTACCTTGTCAATGAGTTCGGGAAATTTGCGTCGACTGGCGCCTAAAAGGGCCAGGTTGCCGTTTTCCAGAATCAATCCGCACATGAGTGCGGTGATGACTACGTACAGCCGGTTGGCTCCTTTTCGGCGTAAAGGGCGATAAGCGACTCTTTCAATGAACACGCCCACACAGGCAGTGAGGACCATGGTTAGTGGGATGGTCAGTGCCAGGACTGCCCATTTGGGCAGGGCCAGTGGCAGACCAAATGAATATTGGCCCAGGAAGAAAGTGGCCACAAAAAAAGCAATATAAGCACCAACCATGAAAATATCGCCATGGGCAAAATTAATGAGTAGGAGTACTCCATAAACCAGGCAATAACCCAAAGCTATTAATGAATAATAACTGCCCCATTGTAAGGCATTGAAAATGTTTTGTATAATACTTTCGAACACCAGATTACCTCATTGGTCATGTGTTTTGAGTTCTGTGTTTTATGATTGAAAATTTGCAGTTCATGTCGATAAAAATTATTTCCTGCGCATATTATCCCGCGCAGGAAATAAAAATTCTAAAAGCATAAAAAGACAAAGCGCGAAGGAAACCCTCACGCTTTGTCTAGTTAGTTTGTTATGGGCATACAGATTTGGTGAAGACGAACTCACCATTTTCATCAATACGAACCACAACGGCACATTTGATGGGGTCACCCTGGTCATCGAACTTCATTTTGCCAGTGATGCCATCAAATTCTTTAATGCTAGCCATGGCATCGCGGATGATCTTACGATCTTTTCTTACGCGACCGGTGAGGTGACCAGCTTCCTGAATGGCCTGGAGAACAATACGGGTTGCATCCCATGTCAGAGCGGCTACATCATCTGGGGTGTAACCATATTTGGCTTTATACCTGTCAATAAACTCTTTTGTGGCCCCGGTAGCTCCAGCAGCAGCATAGTGAGTTGAAAAGTAGTGTCCTTTACAATCGTCACCACACAAGGTCATGAGCTCAGCAGAACCCCAGGCGTCAGATCCCATAAAAGGTCCATTCCAGCCGAGATCGTGGGCCTGTTTTACGATCAGGGCAACCTCATTATAGTTGTTTGGCAGAAAAATAAAGTCTGGTTTTGCAGCAATGATTTTTGTCAACTGGGCACTGAAATCCTGATCCTTATCGCCGTAGCTTTCAAAAGCGACTACAGAGCCAGGACCGTTTTTCTTTTCAAAGTCTTCCTTAAAAATTTCTGCGAGACCTTTGCTGTAATCATTGGCAAGGGCAAAAAGAACAGCAGCAGTCTTGGCTTTGAACTGTTTCATGGCGAAGTCAACAGCCACTGGTCCCTGGAATGGATCTAAAAAGGCAGCCCTGAATACCCAGGGACGGTCCTTGGTTGTATCGGGATTGGTGGACCAGGGAGAAATCATTGGAGTCCGGTTGTCATTACAGACTTGACCAGCTGGTACAGCCTGTTTACTTGAGTTTGGTCCGACAATGGCCAGTACCTGATCTCTCTCAATCAGTTTTAATGCTGCAGCAACAGCGGACTCGGCTTTGGATTCATTATCTTCATAAATGAATTCCAATTTGTATTTTTCGCCGCCGACTTCGAGTCCACCTTGACTATTGATATCCTCTTTCAGCATTTCTGCAGCGAACTTGGAGGATTCGCCTACCTTGGGGATATCACCCGTCAGGGGGATGTTAAAGCCAATTTTAATTGTTTTCCCAAAGGCGAATCCAGAAACCAACAACACAAAGCAGGAAACAACAGTGGCGAAGAGCAATTTCCTCATCGTCAACCTCCTTAAAAAGTTTTTCCGAGCCATAATAAAAAAAGATGTAAAATAAAAGAGAAAAATTATCCGAAAATTGGTTTGATGGATTTGTTTTTTGAGTATAAAAAGTAAGAGAGTTTATGGGTTTGTCTTTCATTAATTTTTACTATAGTCTATTTGATACGATTTGTTTGCCGTTTAATGTTTGAGATTGCTTCGTCGTTTCTCTCAGGCTCGCTCCCCGCAATGAATGGCAGCGCAGCTGCCCGTGGCAATCTCGTCCATTGATGAAGGCTGGTTCAAAATGTCCTTTTATTTAATTATTTGTAAGACTCAAATAAAAATCACTAAATTAAGTTTTAAAAATAATGTCAATAAGGAGTAAGTTATGCCTGATCAGGCACTGACTATTATCAGCGAGCATGCGCAAAAAGGTGTTCTTGTCCGGGAGAAGTTTTTTAAAGATAATGCACAGGTTTTGGTCGAAGTTGCCAGGATCTTGGCTGTTAGTCTGGCCCGGGGAGGCAAAATACTTTTTTGTGGCAATGGCGGAAGTGCAGCAGATGCCCAGCATTTGGCTGCGGAGTTTGTCAACCGTTTTTTAATGGAAAGGCCTCCCCTCCCGGCTCTGGCCTTGACAACCGATACTTCTGTCCTAACTGCAGTGAGTAATGATTATAGTTTTAACGAAGTATTTGCTAAACAGGTCAAAGCTTTGGGTCAGGCTGGAGATGTCCTGGTAGGGATTTCTACTTCGGGCAACAGCCACAATGTGAATAAGGCCTTGAGTCAAGCCAGAGAGTTGGATATGATTACTGTGGGTTTGAGTGGGAAAAATGGGGGCGAAATGGCCGATTATTGTGATTATGTTTTAAGTGTCCCGGATAAAAATACACCTATAATTCAAGAGGTACACATTGCTGCCGGGCATCTATTGTGCCGCCTGGTAGATTACTATTTGTTCGAAGCTGTCTCTGAATTGGAGAAGTATCTAGTGAGTGATGAATAAGCCCTAAAGCGGACGTTGAGAAAGGTGAAGAGCGGATAAAAAAAGCAGTAGAAACGGCACATGCACGCTCGGAAGTGATGCGTGTAAAAGTGGCGTCTCGAAAATTTGTATAAGAGCCTGTGTATAACTTAAAATGATTGAAGAGTCTGTGGTCAAAATGGGGTTTGGCCACAGACTCTGAAAATATAAACTGCAAAATTTTATGCTGTCCCGACTAGGGGGATAATCCAAGAGTATTAGGAGGATAAGATATGCCTATATATGAATTTCTTTGCAATAAGTGTAAAAGAGAGTTTGAAGAACTGGTTTTTAAAGAAAATGAGCAGGTTCAGTGCCCTGACTGTGGATCTCAGGATACCCAAAAATTGATGTCTGCCTGTAAGTTTCGGACTGGCGGCCCCATTGTTTTGGGCAAGCCTTCTTCTAATGCCATTACAACCAGAGGCAAGGCTGGCTGCGCCAGTTGTTCCGGTGGTAATTGTTCCTCCTGTGGTTGATAGGAGACAAATTCCAGGAAACGCAAGTTGCAAGTAATCAGTGGAAAAGACAATGAATAGAATTATTATTGCTACTAGAGGTAGTAAATTGGCTTTGTGGCAGGCTGAGCATATAGCTGGACAGCTTATGTCCCGCTACCCTGAGCTTGAGGTGAGGTTGCTAAAAATTAAAACCAAAGGGGATAAAATATTGGATGTCCCCCTGGCCAAGGTGGGAGGGAAAGGGCTTTTTGTCAAAGAAATTGAAGAAGCGCTTATGGATGGCCGGGCGGATATTGCTGTTCATAGTATGAAAGATGTGCCCACAGAGCTTCCTGCGGGGCTTAAACTAGGCATTATTCCTGAGCGTGAAAGCCCAGAGGATCTGCTCTTGTCCTGTAAGTATAAAAATTTAATGGAGTTACCTGAGAAGGCTAGAGTAGGCACATCCAGTCTGCGCAGGCAGGCGCAGCTTTTGCAGTTAAGACCGGATCTGGAGGTGGTCTCCCTGCGGGGAAATCTGGATACACGGGTAAGAAAATTAAAGGAAGGGCAGTTTGATGCCATTGTTGTGGCCAAGGCTGGCATGCGTCGGTTGGACCTGACAGTAGATTATGAATTTGAACTTGCTCCTCCCAGTTTTTTGCCGGCGGTGGCGCAAGGAGCTTTGGGCATTGAATATGCTGAAGATCGTCAGGACTTGGATGAACTTTTGGGTTTTATGGATCACGCTCCTACCAGATTTTGCGTCCAGGCGGAAAGGGCTTTTCTACACGGCCTCGATGGAGGCTGTCAGGTGCCCATTGCCTGTTATGCCCGCTACGGAGATGACCAATTACATATAACCGGCCTGGTAGCTGATCTTAAGGGTGAGAGAATGGTCAGACAAGAAAAGACAGGTAAACCAGAGAATGCGTGGCAGTTGGGGCATGAGCTTGCCCGGGAAGTTTTAAAGGCCGGGGCGAGAGAGATTCTTGAAGAACTTTATGCTTAAAGTTAAGTAAACATTTATTAGAAGGAGCCCTGCATTAGCGGGGCTTTTTTGTTGATAGTTAGTTTAAATTGGTTTTGGATACAGTGTTTAACTGGGCCTTCAAGTCGAGGCAAGTTTTTTTACCTAGACATAATTTTAGATATTCAAGATTGAGGACAGCTTCTAAATGATGACGGTTTATTTTTTGTAGATAAAGGCCACTTCTAAACTCTTTTTGTATGTCTTTACTGTTTAACAGAGATGTGCAGGGACTAATTATGGCCAGTTGTTGAAAATAAGCAGCTAATTCTTGCCGTAACTCATCTGTAGTTTTCTGCCTGATTTGTTTGTTAAATTTTATTAAATTCTGCACGGGGGGCAAATTTGGCGAGTGAATAATGGTTTTTATCCCTTGAGCAAATCTTTTTAATCCAGCCAGAATATGCTCTGGTTGTACAAAATTTATGTTCATCCATCCTGCTTTTAACCAGTTGAAAAAGGCGCATTTTGTTTTGTTTGGCCCAGTTTGAATGTAAATCCCTATTGAGGCTGACTTGTAAATATATGAATCAACCCAGCCTAAACCAGCTTTGGTTAAGCCTAGCTTTTCTGAATAAAAATAGTTCCAGTTTTCGTCCGGGCCAATGATTTCCCCTTTCTGGCCAACTTTTGACTTATTTTTTTGTCTGGAGATGGAAATAAGAACTCTTGTCTGGGCAAAGGGCATAAGGATAATGACTCTGTCCAGATCGTAACCATAGTATCCACCTGAAAACAGGTCCGGAGTATTTTCTTCGTATTCCACCCCGGAAAAGATAATGGGTTTACTTAGACTGTCTACCTGGCTCCATAAGCTAGCTAGCTCCAGTCCGTCGCTGCTAGAAATTTTTTTCCAATAGGCAAGGCGAATAGATGATGGACGCAGAATGTTGGATGGTAGCTGGGGGTTAAACCCATAAGCTAATATCTTTTTTAAGTCAGACTTAAGGGTGAATTGATAAAAAGCCCCTGTCATATTGGCTCGTTGGGGAAGGGTAAAGGATGAGTTTGGGTTGTGAAGAATAAAGTTTAAGACGGACTCAATGGTCTTATGAACAAGAGGCTGACTGGGGTTTTTGCTCAGGGAGAGCAAATAAGATAGATTTAGATTTATTGGCTCAGGTAATGGTTGGGCGTGTCCAAGATGAGATTCAGCTAAAAAAAAGACAAATAGACAAAAGGTAAATATACGTTTTAACACAGTGCCTCATAATTCACTAAAAAATTGTGATATGCAAAAACATATCTGAGTCAACTTAAGCAGAAACAGTCAAGAGGGCAAGAGGTTTTTAATCAAATCCAATTCTTTGGGCAAAAACCATGTAAGGCATCAATGGACAGAGCCAAAAAAACGTTTAATCCTAAGCCTAACGAATCAAAAGACGACATAAGTATGCAAAAGGGATATACTGACATGGCAGGCCTGATTCGGGATAAAATGCAAGTTGAATTTAAAGCTGAGTGGGAGTTGGTACTTTTGGCGTTGGGTATTGACTATCATTGGGGCAAAAAAGGTGAATTTTTGGTGCCCAACGAAGTAGTTGCGAGAGCTGTTCGTGAGATAGAAGAGTATGAGGAGGAAGTGTTTCAAGAAAGACAAAAAATGACAATGGAAAGTCCCGATTTAAATGACAATAAAAAAGCCTGGTTCAATTTACTTGTTATATCTTTTTTATTGCTATTTTATACTTTAATCGAACAAAATATTTTTCGGTTGACTTTGGAGAATTGGGTAATTTTGGGTGGTGTTGACGGAGAAAAAATTCGTGCAGGTCAATGGTGGCGTGTAATAACCGGTCTTACATTGCACAGCGATCCAGCACATGTCTTGTCCAATGTAGTATTTGGAGCGCCATTTGTCGTTGGGGTTTGTGCCAGGTGGGGGCTGGGCTTGGGCTGGATGACCATAATTCTTTCCGGTGCCATAGGCAATTTGATAAATGTTTTTGTTTTAGGTCCTAGACACTTGAGCATAGGTTTTTCCACAGCGGTTTTTGGGGCGGCCGGCATTTTGGCCACCAATCTTTTAACAGAAACAAGAGGGGGTGGTAGTTGGTTTAAGTGTATTTTCTACGGCCTGAGTCTGTTGGCTTTACTTGGAGGTGGAGGGCCAAAAGTTGATCTGGGAGCACATTTTTTTGGTTTGGTTTCGGGCTTGTTTTTAGGGGTTATTCTGCATAAATTGATTTTTTTTGATCCCAAGAAGAAATTCACTGAAATAATTTTGTTTTTGTCTGTCTTAGCCATTGTCTTGTGGGCGTGGGCTACCACCATACTTAATCACTCAATTTAAGGACGGAGTCATTGCAGGAAAAAAATCAAACCAAAACGCCATATAGAACCATCTGGGAGCTTGCCTGGCCCCAGGTGTTGATGATGTTCTTTCATTTTTTGATTGGTTTTGTGGATGTGTGGGTGGCCGGAAGGCTCGGTCGGGAAGTCCAAGCCTGTATGGGGCTGATCACTCAAGCCCTATTTTTCTTTCTTGTTGTGGCCATTGCCGTGGCCAATGGTAGTGTGGCGGCCATTAGTCAGTCTTTGGGTGCTGGTCTGAGAAGGAGAGCCCAGCGTTATATCGGCCTTGGTTTAGAAGTAGGTATTGTCTTGGGAGTGGTTATTCTAGGGGCTGGTTATATGACCAAGGATGTGTTTTTGGATTTGTTGCAAATACCAGAGAGTATCTCGCCCATTGCCAGCTATTTACTCCAAGTTTACCTCTATATTTTACCAGCCTACTATCTTTTTATTATCAGCAATGCCTTTTTTCGGGCTCAAAAAAAAGTCATGTGCCCTTTTTATGCCATGATAATTGTCACCATTGTCAATACCTTAGGTGATTTTGGCCTGGGCTTAGGACTGTGGGGGTTGCCAAAACTTGGTTATAAAGGCCTTGCCTGGAGTACCTTTGCCTCTATTATGTGCGGGACTATTTTTAACCTTTCTCTCCTCATACGTGCCAAAATGTTGGTACGGCAGAGTTTTGCTCCCTGGCGCTGGACAAAAAAGGCTTGGCCCTATTTGTTTAAGGTAGCCTGGCCAGCAGGCCTTATGCAAATTGTCTGGCACTCAGCCTATATGGTCCTGTATGGAATTGTTGCTTCGTTGCCCAAGGGCAGTGTAGTTGCTTTGGCCGGTATGAGCGCAGGGATCAGGGTGGAGTCATTTTTATTTTTACCAGGTTTTGCCTTTAATTTTACAGCCTCCATTTTGGTGGGCCACTATCTGGGGGCTAAGGATGTGGCCGGGGCCAAAAAGATTGGCTATCGGGTCATGTTTTTGGGACTTACTTTGGTAAGTTTTATGACTATCTTGTTGTGGTTGGCGATAGAACCCATTGCCAGTTTTATTGCCCCTGATCCACAGGTTAAGATGGAGGCCATCAACTATTTGAAATACAATATGGCCGCCATACCGTTTTTGTTGCCGGCTATAATTTTAGGCGGGGCTTTGACCGGGGCCGGGGCAACTATTTATCAAATGGTTGTCATGGGCACTTCTGCCTGGTTAGTGCGCATTCCATTGGCCTATTTCCTTGGACATATTTATCTTGAACAGGCTACAGGAGTGTGGTTGGCAATGTTTTTGTCCATGGTTTTTCAAGCAGGACTTATGCTTTATTTTTATCAATTTAAGGATTGGCCCAGGTTTGCCATGCGTAAGTAAAGGACTTGGTCTTTATTTCGAGGCATCAAAGATACATTGGTTTGACAATAAACTTTAAAAAGATTTAGGTATGATGTAATGTTTATTAAGTTTTTCTTGCTTTTTGCTTTAGTTCCAATGCTAGAACTGTATATTCTAATCAAGGTCGGTTCTATTATTGGGGCAGGGCCAACAATTGTTCTAGTCATTTTAACTGCCATCGTTGGAGCTTATTTGGCCAAGCAACAAGGATTGCATACAATGTACAGGATAAGACAAAGCCTGAGTCAAAATATGTTGCCGGCCGAGGAGTTAGTGGATGCATTGTTAATTTTGATTGCTGGGCTGGTTCTTCTCACACCGGGTTTAATTACAGATATGCTTGGATTACTTATTCTTTTTCCGCCTACACGTAAAAGATTTAAAATTTGGCTATATAAAAAAATTTCCCAGTGGATTGATAAGGGGGATGTCCATATTTACTATCGCAAATGGTAGATGGTTTACAGGGGGAAATAGATGGGCTTTAGAAATTTAAGTCAGTGTTTACAGGCCCTGGAAGAAAGGGGCGAGCTGATTCGCATTGACCAGGAAGTGGATGCCAACCTGGAGATTGGCGCTATACAGCGACGCGTATTCAGGGCTAAGGGACCGGCCCTTTTGTTTACCCGGGTGAAGGGGTGTGCCTTTCCCATGGCCGGAAATATTTTCGGGACCATGGATCGGATAAGATTTATCTTCGAGGACAGTTTAAAGGCCATAGATAAGCTCATTAAGCTCAAAATAAGTCCCTGGGAACTTTTAAAAAGACCATGGCAACTGTTCGACGTACCCAAAGCTCTTTTTCATACTCTGCCCAAATGGGTGAAAACTGGGCCGGTGCTTGAGAGTGAAACTAAAATCAGCCATCTGCCCCAGCTTAAATCCTGGCCCATGGATGGAGGAGCCTACATAACCCTACCCCAGGTTTATACTGAGAGTCCGGAGAAACCAGGTATAGCCTGCTCCAACCTGGGTATGTACCGCGTGCAACTTGGTGGCAATGAATACGAGCAGGACGTGGAAGTCGGGCTGCATTATCAGATACATCGAGGGATTGGCGTTCACCATCAACAGGCCTTAAAACAAGGCATACCTTTAAAGGTGAATATTTTTGTAGGCGGACCACCGGCCATGACCTTGGCAGCCATTATGCCTTTGCCTGAAGGGGTGGCTGAAATTCTTTTTGCCGGGGTGCTGGCTGGGCATAGAATAGAGTTGATCAAAAGACCTAACCATCTCCCTATCTTGGCCCAGGCAGATTTTTGTATTGTCGGACATATTGATCCAAGAGGGGAGAAGCCAGAAGGTCCCTTCGGCGACCACCTGGGTTATTACAGTCTGAAACATGACTTCCCTGTGCTCAAAGTGGAAAAGGTTTACCATCGTCATGGGGCTATCTGGCCTTTTACCACTGTGGGTCGTCCCCCCCAGGAAGATACAATTTTTGGTACATTTATCCATGAGTTGACAAAAGAATTGGTGCCCACGGTATTTAGCGGAGTCAGAGAAGTGCATGCCGTGGATGCTGCGGGGGTACATCCTTTGCTTTTGGCCATTGGCCGGGAAAGTTATGTGCCCTATGCCCGGGAAAGGCAACCCCAGGAGCTTTTAACCTGTGCCATGTCATTATTGGGCCAGACCCAGACCTCTCTGTCCAAATATGTATTTATTGCTGCCCAGGAAGATGACCCCGGGTTGAGTGTGCAGCATATCCCCAATTTTTTTAAACATGTTTTGGAGCGCATTGATTTAGGAAGAGATCTTCATTTCATTACCAGGACAACCATGGATACCCTGGATTACTCCGGTATCAGTCTAAATCAGGGCTCAAAATTGATTGTCGCTGCTTGTGGACCAAAAAAAAGGGAATTGGGTCTGCGACTGCCAGATAATAGCAGCAGCCTTTATCTCCCCTCAGATTTTGGACGGATTAAATTTTTTGCTCCAGGGATTGTTGTTTTGCAGGGCCCAAAACATAAACAGAAAAGAGATACGCAGGATCCTAAATTGAAGGAATTGGGCGCGGTTCTTGAAAAGACC
This sequence comes from Desulfovulcanus sp., assembly GCF_982781345.1. Taxonomy (NCBI): domain Bacteria; kingdom Pseudomonadati; phylum Thermodesulfobacteriota; class Desulfovibrionia; order Desulfovibrionales; family Desulfonauticaceae; genus Desulfovulcanus; species Desulfovulcanus sp. The sequence goes on along the minus strand of NZ_CEYAEZ010000007.1, from coordinate 36,338 downwards.
AAAAGCCTAAAAGATTTTCCTCTGCTGGTGGTAGTAGATGACAGTGAGTTTACCGCAGCAAACTGGGATAATTTTTTATGGATAGTCTTTACCCGTTCTGACCCGGCCACGGATATTTATGGTGCAGGCGAGTTCATTCACTGCAAGCATTGGGGCTGTATAGGTCCTCTAATTATTGATGCCCGATTGAAAAGTTATCACGCGCCGCCGCTTGCGTCTGACCCGGAGATAGAAAGAAAGGTGGATAGGTTGGGAGAGCCTGGCGGTCCTCTACATGGTATTATTTAGTTTGTTTTTAGATGTTAAAAGGGGGGACATAGGACTGAGCAGGACGGAGGGTATAGTTTTTAGCCTTGCGTCTTTAGTCCAGAGACTTACATATAATTAATAGGGAGGAAGCATGAAAATACTGGACCAGACCATGCAGGCAATAAAGCCTACAAACAAGGATTTATTTCCTTTGGCCTGGAAGCATCTGGATAACTTGACCAAACCTAAAGGAAGTTTGGGGCGGTTGGAAGAGCTTGCTGCCAGGTTGTTTGTTATTGCTGACGGGAATAGTCCCAAGGTAGATCCTCCCCGCATTTATACTTGTGCTGGCGACCACGGCGTGGTCAGAGCCGGGGTCAGTCTTTTCCCTCAGGAAGTAACCCGGCAGATGGTTATTAATTTTTTAAATGGCGGAGCGGCTATTAATGTTTTGGCCAGGACTTGTGGGGTGGATCTGAAAGTGGTTGATGTGGGGTCGGCAGGACCCGGTTACTCTGAACATGATAATTTCATCCAGAAAAAAATTGCCCAGGGAACAAGGGATTTGAGTGCAGGGCCAGCCATGAGAATAGAGGAGTGCGTCCAGGCCATTGAACTGGGCATAACACTTAGTGATCAGGCTAAAGCCGAAGGCATAAGGTGTCTTGGTACTGGCGAGATGGGCATTGGCAACACCACGCCTTCTACTGCCCTTTATTGTGCCTATCTTGGGCTTGATCCCTATGAGATTACCGGAGCAGGAACCGGGCTGGATGGAGAAGGGATTAGACACAAGGCCAAAGTTATTGCCAGAGGGCTCAAAGTTAACGAACAGGCTATAGCATCCGGAAACCCTTTAAGCATTTTGGCAGCTCTTGGTGGCTTGGAAATAGCCTGCCTGGCAGGTCTAATTTTGGGGGCAGCAAAAAATAAAATACCAGTAGTTGTGGATGGGTTTATCTCTACAGCAGCATTTGTAGCAGCGTGGAAAATGAATACCCATGTTCTTGATTATGTCTTTTTTTCTCATGTTTCAGCTGAAAAAGGCCACCAAAAAATTTTGCGGGCTTTACAAGCAAAACCTATTTTGGATTTGGATATGCGCTTGGGAGAAGGGACGGCTGCAGCTATGGCCATCTTTATTTTAAGATGTGCAACTAATATTTTTAACGATATGGCTACGTTTGAAGATGCTGGTGTGTCCAGAGAGATCTAGCCTATAGTTTAGCAAGCCAGTGAGCCCAATAATATAGCTTTCTTTAAAGTTAAAGTTCGAGCCATGTCAGATTTTTAGATAGTGTTATAGCTCAAGTAAATGTTTGACTATTTTAGTTGGTTACCTCTGATAATTTTTTACTAAAACTGCAAGATTTTATTTTTTGCATGGGTATCGTGGAGTGAAAATGGGTAAAGATTTTGACGCTAATTTTTTCGGAGTAGGTGTTTTTCTGAAGAGCATCTTGGATACCAGCCCATTGCCCATTTTTGTCAAAGATAAAGAAGGTTATTTGTTATTGGTCAACAGGGCTTATGCTCGGGTTTTTGGCCGACGACCAGATGAGTTAATTGGCCAAAATGATTATGACTTGATTGAGGACCCCCAAATGAGGGCTTTGGTCCAAAGAAGCGATACCCTGGCTTTGAGAGAGAACAAAGAGATAGTAGAAGAGGTTAATATAAAGGATAAGGAGGGCAAACTACGTTATTTTCAGACTGTTAAAAAGCCTTTAAGGATAGAAAATGGAATTTTTCTTTTGAGTATAGCCCAGGATATAACCGAGCTAAAAAAAGCCCATCTGGCATTGGAGAAGTCTGAAAAAAAACTGAGAGTAATCTTGGACAGTGTTTATGACGCCATTTTTATTCATGATGCTGAGGGAAGAATCCTGGACGTTAATGCCCGGATGCTTGAAATGTATGGAGTAGATAGGAAAGAGGCCTTGAAGTTGAGCATAGCTAAAGATTACTCAGCACCTGGAGCCAGTGAAGAAAAGTTGAAAAGAATGTGGCAGGAAGTCATAAAAGGCAAAAAAATGCTCTTTGAATGGCAGGCCAAAAGGCCTGGTGACGGGGTTGTTTTCCCGGTCGAGGTCTTTTTGCGCAGGATAGATATATCAGATCAGGACTGTATCCTGGCTACAGTGCGAGATATTTCAGAGCGCAAAAAAAATGAAGAGCAGCTCCGTTTAGCAGCCAAGGTTTTTGAGAGTAAAAGCGAAGGGATTGTCATAACTGATGCCGAGGGCACAATTCTTCATGTCAATGATGCCTTTTGCCAAATAACAGGATATACAAGGGATGAGGTAATTGGAAAGAATCCGAGGATTATGAAGTCAGATCGGCACGACGAAGAGTTTTATAAGCAGATGTGGCAGGATATTTTGACCAAGGGCTTTTGGCAGGGAGAGGTATGGGATCGCAGAAAGGATGGGGAAATCTATCCTAAATGGTTATCTATCTCTGCAGTTAAGGATGATCAGGGCAACTTGACCCACTTTGTGGCTATCTTTTCCGACCTTACTGCCATTAAGCAATCAGAAGAAAAGTTGGAGCTTTTGGCTCATTATGATTTTTTGACAGGGCTGCCTAACCGGCTTCTTTTTAATGATCGTTTACGCCAAGCTATTCTTCGTGCAAGGAGGAATCAGGCTAGATTCGGGCTCATTTATTTGGATCTGGATGGATTTAAGCTGATCAATGATTCCCTGGGGCATATTATTGGCGACCAGATGTTAAAAATTGTTGGGCAACGCTTAAAAAAAATAATCAGAGAGACAGATACAATCGCCAGGCTTGGCGGTGACGAGTTTGGCTTGATTATAACTGACATAAGAGAGCCATCCATTTTAGCCTCTATCGCCCAAAAGATTAAAGAAGCTATTTCTGAGCCTTTCTGTATTCGTGGCTATGAACTGTTTATAACTGTCAGCATCGGGATTACTATATACCCAGATGATGGACGAGATGAAGTGACTTTGATGCAAAACGCTGATTCCGCCATGTATCAGGCCAAGGCCGAGGGCAAAAACAACTATAACTTTTTTTCTTCTAAGCTACATAAAAAGGTACAAAGAAGGCTTTCCATACAAAATGAACTACAGCATGCCTTGAAGAAAAATCAGTTTGTTCTTTTTTACCAACCCAAGGTTGAGATTAAAACCAGAAAAATTGTTGGTGCAGAGGCCTTGATTCGTTGGCAACATCCCATACAAGGACTTGTCTCGCCTGATGAATTTATTCCAGTGGCCGAAGAGACTGGCCTCATTTATGAAATTGGTCAGTGGGTTATTAATGATGTCTGTTCTACGCTGAAAAGGTGGCAGGCTAGGGGACAAAATGATTTTCATGTGGCTGTGAATTTATCTGCGCAACATTTTTGGTTTGGCGATATTACCAGAGAAGTGCACGAAGCAGTGAAACGAGAAGGCATTTCGCCTAAATTTTTGGAGTTAGAACTTACTGAATCAATGATTATGCGTGACGTGAAAAAAAGTGTCCAAATTTTGAATCAGCTCAAAGCGATTGGTTTTAAGATTGCTGTCGACGATTTTGGCACGGGATACTCGTCCCTGGCTTATTTAAAGCGCTTTCCTCTTGACTTGTTAAAGATAGATCGCAGTTTCATCGAAGAGTTTACTAGCAGCGAAGATGCTCAGGTCATTGTAAAAACCATCATTTTTTTAGGCCATAGCTTGGGACTTAAGGTTATAGCCGAAGGGGTGGAAACAGAGGAACAATTACGTATGCTAGAAGAGTTCGGATGTGACCAGGTTCAGGGCTACCTCTTCAGCCCTCCTATCCCTGCAGAGGAGTTTGAAGCAAAATTTCTCTCAGTGTGACTTTTGATGTTCTTTTGGTTCTTGATGCCTGCAGAAAAATAATTTTACACCTAAATTGTGCGATTTTTTTGCAGTTTAAAGTTTGAGATTGCTTAGCTTCACTTTGCTTAAGCTCGCAATGACAGGAGCGAGATTGTCATTGCGAGGGCAGCGAAGCTGCCCGTGGCAATCTCACTCATTGAGTGTGAATGTCGCTTAACGTAAAAAGAATCCCCTGTAATCCCGCCTTGTCGGGATTACAGGGGAAAGGTTATGCTTACCTAGAGTACAGGTAAGAGACGAACTTACTTGCCGGTACTTATTAACTGCATATTTCTAAAGTTTCTAAGCATGTTTTCATGATGGGCTTCGTCTTCCATATCTTCCATATCAATGGTGTGGCAGAGTTTGCAATTCTTGTTGGCCCCGATGGGTAGATTAGTGCCCTGATACTGGAGAGGCGGAATATTATCTCGGTTTCGGCCAAAGACATTTTGGGCCGGATAGTTGGCGTGGGTAGACCCGTGACATGATTCACACATAAGACCAACCTGGTCGGTGCGAAGACGGTATAATTCTTTTGCATCCTTGGTCCAGGTATTAAATCCAGAAACATTTTTGCTGGCTGGTTTTTGAAAGTCTTGATGGCAATTCAGGCAATCCGGTTCATTGAGCCAGGGAAGCCTGGGGTTAATCTCTTCCACAGTAGCTACTTTGCGTGGTTTTAAGTAACGCATCAGCTTATCCACTTTTTTCCCCTGTTTTTGTTCATGCAAAAGCAAACTCAAGGCGTGGTCTTCCAGGTAGCCGTGACAACTGGTGCAATCTAGGCCTACCTGTTTATGCACTCCGCGCAAACACTGGGTGGGTCCAGTCGGGGATGAAGGATGGCAGTTAAAACATGCTTCTGTTCCCCGGTCTGTTAAATAATTAGCGTGCCAACCGTGAATGGCTGCCGGGAAGTTGGGAATGCCTGGTTTACCCTTGGTGCCCAGGACTGGATCGGGGTGGCAGCTTTGACAAAGCATTGGTTGACCCTTTTTGGCCTTTTCGAACAGGTTAGTTTTATTGATTCGGTCATGCACTTTTAAGATATCGAGCGCGGTTTCTGCAGTAAACCCAGCTACCCCGGCTACCCGCCACTTACCGCCATGGCAATTTTTACAGCCCATTTCTGTGGAGGTTGGAGCGACTATCCGTGTTGTGGCCAGGACTTCTCCTGTTTTTTTGTCGACTGCCTCTATAGTAAATAGTGGATAGGGGTTAAAAGAACCATCGTCAGGATAAGGAACAACTGGTACCAAGTCAGCTACAAAAGCCCCTAAATCTTCCTCCAACTTCATGGTTCCGCTTAACCCGTTCCCTGAGACTCCAATATTAGGGGGTAATTCTTTGCCCAAAAGAGACTTGGAGAATTCCCAAAAGCGAACATGTTTGGATGGGTTTTCAAAACCTGCTTGTACTTGATAGCGCAACTCAACTCCCTCAGTAACTATCTCTGGTAGCTCTCCTCTGCGGATGAGCTGGGCATAGAGGTCATTGGCTGGCGGTAGAAGTATCCAATAAGGGTCACTATCAGAAATACAGTGCATACCTAAGTTGTTCCAGGCCAGAAGCACATATTCATCTTTTTCCTGATCATAAGGAGGGATCTCATAGGGTAATTCTTTTGGTTTTTGAGCAAGCTGCTTATCTTCGCCGCCATGCAACCCCTCGACGATATATTTGGCCAGGGCCCAGCGTTCTTTAGGTGTACCAAAAAATAGGGGCATATAATTATTTATTTTGCCCAAGCCATTTAGCTGCGAGTCCATGCCAAAGACAGAGTTAAATTTTTTGGTCAGGGGCAGTATATCGTTTAATGGCCCTCCGATGGAATGACAGGATGCGCATAAGAGCTGAAATATTTTCTGTCCAACTACCAATTCATTTTCCGGGGTAATTTGTTTGTATTTTATCCATTTGGCTGTTTTGATGAGTCCTTTTTTATTTATTTCCTCGGCGTTAGCTTTCAGAATGGAGTTGGAGTAAAGGACGTCATAGATGACAAATGGCCGCCGTGCGCCTTCCCTGATGAATTCAAAAGACCCCATGTACATAAGACCAATGAGTAAAAGGGCCAAAGAGACAACTCTCTGTACTGATCCAGGTAACTTGATGGCCAGAAAGAGAGCTACCAGGAAAACAATTGGGGTGAGATAGAGAAACCAGTTTAAATAACGGGCGAGTTCGGGAGAGACGTTGAGAACAATCTCTCGGGGAGCATCAGGAATGGAGTTAAAATACCAGTATGCGCAGACAAGCATGAGTAAAAATGGTATGGGGAGCCATTTGACACAATAGCGAACCATTTTTTGTCGGGCAGTGCTGTCTTTTAAAAAAGTAGCCGTGACCAGCCCGAATAAGGAAGCCAGGATAAAGGCGATAAAGGTTCGGAAAAATAGAGAGGGCCAGAACAGGGGGTTGAAAAATCCGTCCCAGAAATTGTGGGTGTGTAGCCAGTTACCCGGAGCGAGCATGAAATCAATGACTCCGTTGATGACAAAAAGAGAGAGCCAGGCAAAAGCAAAGTAGAGCCAGCCAATAAGTAGATGTTTTTCTTTGTCAAGACGGTTAAAGGTGTAGAAATAGATGAACAGGGCTACGATTTCAGCCAGAAAAAAGACCCATTCAGTGGCCCAAGCGAAGACAAAATTGTGGATGAGAATGGAGGTGCCTGCTGGGCTTAAAAGAGAGATGATGAACCAAATGCCCACACCGGTGACACCACCCGCAACCATAGTCAAAAGGAGAAAAAATTTGGCGTGTTTTTTGGTGTATTCCAGCATGGCGGAAGAGTTTTCTGCATAGGCTTTTCTTTCGGTTAAAACCAGGAAAAGTCCGCCTCCAACTGCAAAGTGGGCAATATAGACATGGATAACGGATATCAATGCAATCAAAAAACCGCCGCCTAAAGTAGTCAGCTCCCACACAGGATAGTTCATCTTAGACCTCCTTTTTGGTCTGTCTGGCTATTTTTAGCATGTATACAATTATTACTAGGCCAAGACTTAAGGCAATCAAGAAAACTATTAACGGAGAGTATTGGAAAGTTACCTTGAGAGCGTTCATGCTAAAATATGGTTTTAAATAAGAGGTGCGTACAAAACTGCGTATAAGGACCATAAGAGTGATGGTTAGCAGGGTGCTGACTATTGCGGGCAGGATTTTTCTTTTAAATCCAAAGGTCAGAGTGAGAATAGCTGCGCCAAGTGCTAGGAAGAAAATTCCGGTATAAAGGGTGGAACCGCCCATAAATTTAAGCATGATGTGTTGCGGAAGGCTAAGTAAAAACCAGAACCCTATTAAAATTTGGGCTATGGTAGCATAAGTAAACCACTGCAGGCCTTGATTTATGTTTTGTTTTGCTTGAGGATGGTCTTTTTTTCGGCTCCAGATAAAGGCTACAAATAGTCCCCCTACGGCAATGGAAGCTGTGACAAAGTGAAGATAGCGGGGCCAGAGAGTGGGTTCGGTAAGGTTTAGGATTGTTCCCGAAGGGTTATGGAAATAGGTTGTCCATCTGGCTGGTACAAGCATCAAAGTCATGTTATTGGTAAATAAAAAAGCGATAATTAAGGCTAGAATGACGGTGATAGCAATAAAAAATATTTTTGTCCCTTTAAGTACATCAAATTTGAAGTCATAGATATAGGCGCTGTAATAAAGAAGGATGAGCAAACCAACAATACTTAGCCAGTAAATAGCCATAAGAACTGAACTAACATAGATGAAATGGCCGTAAAGGACCTGGAGAAAGAGAAAGGGAGCTACACCAAAGTTGATGGTCAGGGCAATGGCATAAGGGAGCTTCAGGGAAATATCTTTGGCAAGGGGAGGCGTTTTTTGGGCATCTTTTATGCTGTTCACTAAAGCGATGATCCCGGAACCAAGCATAACGTTCATGAATACTAGATGGATGATGAAAGTTGGTAAGGAAAAAATAGAACCACCCCCAGGGAACCTGGATGGGGTCAGGAATGGGGATAAGTCCGCTAATGTCCATAAATTACTCCTTTGGCTGGGTTAAAATGTTTTATTTGGATGGAAGTTTTTTTTCATTTGATATGAAAATGGTTATGCAAAGTAATCAAGGAGGGAAGCCTTGTTGTTTATGGGTTTATGTGCTTGCAAAAGGGAATTTAATTAACTTATAAGGAAAATCTCGATTTGTTGTCAATGCTGGAAAAAAATTGGAGAAATTTGTTATGGCTGAGAAAAGAAGAAGATTAAGGGTTAAAGTAGAATTGCCGGTGTTTATTTTTCAAGGGGGGCAAAAATTTGAGCTTAAAACCAAGAATATTAGCCTTAAAGGCTTGTTAGCAACTGCAGAATCGGCCCTTGTTCCCAATGAAAAGTGTCGACTGAAAATTTTTTTGGGTTTAGACTCAGTTATCGAGATAGAGGGTAAAATTGTCAGATCTGATAAAAAAGAGTTGGCTGTTGATTTTATCAAAATGGATGAAACATCCTTTAATTATTTACATAATCTGGTGCGTTTTTATTCTGAGGATGCAGATAAAGTAGATGAGGAAATGCTTACGCCTGCCTTTGATTTGAAGGACTTGGAGGAATAGTATTTTTTTGGGGGATTTGGAGTGAATAAAGTTAAATAGTCTGTGGGTAAACCCTACTCAGAAGACAATTTTTCATAATTTTTTTCAACCCTGATTTCTTTCATGCTGGTGCAAATGCCTGGACCCATCTATATATAGCTTGCTTGCGGACAGAGCATAATGGGGTATTTTGGATACACGAGTTTTCTTTTAATTGTCGATAGTGTCGATAGTTATGGCAAATAGTCCCGGATAGTTAGCTTTGTCGCCCCGATGCTCTGTGTTTCCGCAAGCTTCGTCAAGATGGCTTACCCAGCCCTTTGCAATGCATTCAAGAAACCAGGATTTTCAATCTGGGAGTTAAAATGGGGTTTGGCCACAGTCTCTAAAAAAATAGTTTATAAAAGGACAAAATAAAGATAAAACAAGTTTACTTAAAGAGTAAAACAAAATTTATACGCTAACATGTTGTATGAATTGATAAATTTTATCTTTTAGTTCGTTTGGAACATTTTGGTAGCTTTAAATTTGATTTTGCGAGGGATTTAGCTGTGGTTAAAAAAATAATTTTTATGGGGTTATTATTTATGCTTTTAAATGCACAGTCACCTTTTGTCGTAGCAGCAGAGCAGGTAGTGGTTTTGCCAAATGGCCTTACCGTTTTGGTTGAAGAAGATCAGCGTTTTCCTCTGGTAGCCATTCGTTTATATGTCCGTGCCGGGTCAGCTTATGAGACAGAGGAGCAGGCTGGTATCAGTCACTTTTTAGAACATATGGTATTCAAAGGAACCAAAAAGAGAGGACCTGGTCAGGTCGCCAGGGAAGTGGAAAGTGTGGGCGGGTACATCAATGCGGCCACAAGTTTTGATTATACCGTGTACACGGTAGATCTTCCGGATAAATACTGGAAGTTGGGCCTGGATATTGTCCAGGACATGGTTTTTGGTTCTGTTTTTGATCCTAAAGAGCTAGCTCAGGAAAAAAATGTAGTTTTGGCTGAACTGCAAAGGGGGGAGGATAATCCTGGCCAGAAACTGTTTAAACTCATCCAGGCTAAGGTGTGGGCAGGTTTGCCTTATGCTCGGCCTATTATAGGTTATCCCCAAACAGTAAAGAATTTATCCGGGCAGGATTTGAAGAGTTATATTCGCAAGTTTTACCAGCCGAGATCCATGCTTCTGGTAGTTTGTGGCAATGTGCACAAAGATGAAGTGATTGCTCAGACCGAGAAGGTATTTGGGGGCTTAAATAACCAAGAAACTCTTGAATTGACCCAGGAATTCCGGGTGAAGCCTGTTCAGGAGACGCTAAATTTTTCTGAGCATATCCAGGTTGAGCATGGTCCGTGGAAAAAAGTGTATGTAAATATGGCCCTACCTATTCCAGGTCTTTCCTCTGCGGATGGACCAGCCTTGGAAGTTCTGGCTTATGTCTTGGGCGGGGACATGAGTTCTAAATTATACAGAAAGTTTAAGTACGAACTTCAGCTTGTGGATGACATTTCTTGTTCAGCCTTAATGCTGGAGCGGGCAGGCATGCTTTATTTTAACGTTATGCTCGATCCAGATAAAGTAGAGCAGTTTTGGGAGGAATTTATTCAGGAAATTTCTACTTTAAAACTTAAGGATTTGCCTCAGGACCTAATTGACCGGGCCAAGCTGAATTTGGAAGATGATCTTTTTCAATCTAAAGAAACCCTGTCCGGACTTGCTTCAAAACTGGGCTATTTTCAATTTTTTGAAGGCAGTGTCCAGGCCGAAGAAAAGTATTTATACCAGTTGCGACATGTAGACAAAAAAGAACTGAGAGATGTGTTGGATAAATACCTCAAGCCGGAAAGTTTTTATGCATCCTTGCTTCTGCCTGATTCGGTAAAACTGGATGGGGAGACTTTTGCCGGGTATTTAAAAAAGTGGCCTGGCAAAAATGAAGTGAAACAGGAAATTGCTGGTATTGAAGCTAGAGAAAGGGAAATTTTGGATTTGGGTCAAGGCCGAACCCTGGTTTTAATAAATGATCCGACCCTGCCTTATACCGCTGTTAGTATGGCCTGGCCTGGCGGAGACAGTTTGTTGGGAAGCAAAGAGCAGGGCTTGGCTGAGCTTACAGCCAAATGTCTGACTAGGGGTACTAAAAATATGACTGCGCCGATGATCCAGGACTTTCTCTCGGATAGGGCTGCTTATTTAAGCGCAAGCGCAGGGAGGGAGCAATTTGTCTTAACTGCCAAATTTCCTCTGCGTTTTAGCCATGACCTGTACAGGTTACTCGGAGATGTCATTTTAGAACCTGCGTTTGAAGCCGAAGAAGTAAGACGGGCCATTGATGATCAAGTAGCTGAAATTAAGGCGCAGGAAGATCAGCCCTTGGGATATGCTTTTAGGCACGTGTTTCCCTTTTTATTTTCCAAGGGGGCTTATAGCTACTTCCACTTGGGTAGAATTGAAGAGGTACAGAAAATTACAAAGGATGATGTAGCCAGATTTTGGGAAAAGCAAAAGAAAGCTCCTTTTGTTTTGGCCATATGTGGCCAGATCGATCAAAAAGCTTTAAATGACTTTGTCTTGCGCCTGAAACAAAGCCCCGTCTTGGAGGAGGAAAAAGAATCCGAGTTTAGTTGGTCTCAAGAAAGAAAAAGGAATCTTTTTTTAAGGGATAGAAATCAGACACATATTCTGCAGATCTTTCCAGTTCCAGGTTTAGAACACCCGGATAGCCCGGGATTGAATGTGCTCAAGAGGGTCCTGGCCGGGCAGGGAGGTCTATTGTTTAGGGAGTTAAGAGACAAGCAAGGCCTGGGTTATACAGTCACCGCAATTTTATGGCAGACCCCGCAGACCGGGTTTTTGGCATTTTACATTGGCACGTATCCAGAAAAGATAGACCAGGCCGAACAGGGGTTTCAAGATATTGTAAAAATGTTACAAAAGAAGGTCTTATCCGAAGAAGAAGTTAACAGGGCCAAAAATGTTTATGTAGGTGAATATATCCGCAATCATCAAAGCTTGGGCTCTCGTAGCCGAGAGGCTGCTTCTTTGTTGGTTAAAGGTTTGGATGTGGACTTTAACAAGAGATTGATAAAAGCAATCCAAAAAATAGAGCCAGAAGATCTTAAGAAGCTAGCCCGTAAATATCTGAGATTGGACAATGCCTATCTTTTGCGAGTACTGCCGCAAGATGGAAGTTAATGAGGATAAGAAGAAGGAGGATGAGAAGTTGAGAAGGTGAACTGTCTAGCTTCAAGCTATTCTAAACGAGTGCCTCCCCTGATGTTTCTTCAAAACAAGCAGGAATAGCTTCGAAGTGATCTAATTGGAGGAAGTATGCAGAAAGCATTTTTCCCAGAAACAAAGGAAAAAATCTGGTTGTAGAATTTTCCTGTTGATCGGACCCTTCTTGTACTCAAGCTTAACTCCTGGAGTTATAGTGTGTTGAGTGGCTAAATATTGATAGAAAATTGTCAACAACTAACTTTCGAGCTTTTTATTCGAAAAAGTCTGCTAATTTTTCTTTTAATTTTACAATAATATCTTTTAACCCATCCAGATTGGCTTGTTTTGTCTGGAGTTCGATGGTTCTGGCTAACTCGGCCTGTTCTTTTTGTCCGACATTAAGGAGTGCTCCCTTAAGAGTGTGGGCCGCTTTAGATAGACCAGCACTATCCCCATTAGCCAAAAATTCTTCTAATTCTTTTAAATTTTCCCGTACAGTGTCCTGAGCAATGGCAAAAAGTGCCTCTGCGTCAGTTAAATCCAGATCAAACTCATTCACGAGATAAGTGGTAATTTGTTCTTTTAAAGTGCTCATAACAATACCTTATTTGATTTTTTTAGCAATTAGTAGCGGGGTATTAGCCAAATGACCACTTCAAGATTTGTTGTTTTAGGGCGGAGTGTATAAAGTTAGCATTTTGGTTAACGTTTTATTATTAATAAAAAATACATAAATTCCTCAAAAAAATCAATATAATAGTAAAAAACGGTAAAACCTCCGCAGTTAGTAAAATGAGCGGGGAATAGGGGGAAGTGCTGTTGTTATGGGACCAGGGAATTTGCGCTATTTACCTGTTTTTAATAAACAAAATAAAAGTTGTCCACACGGCCTTTTGTCTAGAAGAATTTTAAACTCACGATTGCGTTACCAAGTCGGTGAAAAATGATGAACTGGCTAAGGTTGTTGAGCGATGGACAAGGAGACAATAGGTAAGTTGAAAATGAAGAAGATAATATTGAAATAGGTTAAACAAAGTCAGGAGTAAGATTTAATGATTTTTATTTAGAAAGTTTTGGAATCAAGATATTGAGCGCTTTTGGGGGATACGGTATTGGGTAAATTGTTTATAAAGTGGTGTTGAATAGAAAGTTTGAAAGGGGGCTTAAATTGCCCCCTTTCTAATTAATTTAACTAATCCAATTGAGCCAGCAATGTATTTTTGATATCTTCAATAGTGCCTTCACCGTTTAATTCAATATATTTGAACCCGGCTTTTGGAGCTAAATCTTTGTAAAAGTAAGCTGCTGCCAGGGTGCCTGTTTCTGTATCATAATAGATGTCGTGTCTTTTGTTGATTGCTGCCTCATCCTGGTCATCAGAACGAGTTTTCAATTCGCCGCCACAAACACGGCATTTATCTCCGTCAGGTTTAATGGCATCAATGTAGATGTTGTTGGGATGGTTGGGGTCATTTACACATAAACGTCGGCCCATGATTCTGTTTTTGGCTACCTCTCTGGGCAACAGAATTTCAATAACATAGTCCAGTTTCATTCCAGCCTCTTGCAGGGCCTCCCACAATTTTTGCGCTTGGACAATATTGCGGGGAAATCCGTCCAGCAGCCATCCATCTTGGCCTTTTTCCTTTAGCGTTTCCAGAACCATTGGGATAGTGATTTCATCAGGAACCAAGTCTCCCCGATCAATATACTCTTTGGCCTTTTTACCTAGTTCTGTGCCCTGACCAATGTGCTCTCTGAAAATTGCGCCGGATTCAATATGGGCCAGATTGTATTTCTTTTTAACCAAAGAGCCTTGTGTGCCCTTACCACTACCGTTTGGTCCAAAAATCAAAATATTCAATTGCCTGCCCTCCTTATGAAAAATTTCACAAACTATATCTCGGGCTTTGTTTTCTGTCAATGGTTGAGTCAGAATATTCACGGACATGTCAAACTTGGCTTTGAAGTAAGCAGTGAATAATGGGCGTGTTAGAATTAAATGAAAGAACAATGTCTTTAATATCAATATGTTATAGATGGCCATAATTTTGCCGTGCAGGATATTTGACTTGGCAATGCTCAAAGGTTCGGTTAATAAAGGAAGATATGATGTTTTTGAGTTTTGTTTAATTTGTCTAATTGGTTAGATTGATTATAAAATTTAGGTAGCAGGCAGGTAATTATGAAAACAAAGTTTATTTTTGTCACTGGTGGTGTTTTGTCTTCTTTAGGTAAAGGCTTGGCTGCAGCGTCTCTGGGCGCTTTGCTGAAAGCCAGAGGTCTTAAAGTAACCATCCAGAAATTAGATCCTTATATCAATGTTGACCCCGGGACCATGAATCCATTTCAGCATGGCGAAGTCTATGTTACTGATGACGGAGCAGAGACTGATTTGGATCTCGGTCATTATGAGCGTTATCTTGATCAGCCTTTTAGTCAGATAAATAATTTTACTTCCGGGAGTATCTACTATTCTGTCATTACTAAAGAAAGGCGCGGAGATTACCTTGGAGGAACTGTTCAGGTAATTCCCCATATTACAGACGAGATTAAGAGTGCCATTTTGAGTGTGGCCCAAAATGATGAGGACGTGGCCATAATTGAGATTGGCGGAACAGTTGGTGATATTGAGGGCCAACCATTTTTAGAAGCCATCAGGCAGTTAAGAAATGATCTTGGAAAAGAAAATGTTTTATATATCCACTTGACCTTGGTGCCTTATATTCGTGCAGCCGGCGAGCTTAAGACTAAACCTACCCAGCACAGTGTCAAGGAACTTAGAAGTATTGGTATCCAGCCGGACATTATTCTTTGCCGGTCTGAAGTGGATTTAACTGACGAAATTAAGGCCAAGATCGCACTGTTTTGCAACGTTGACCAAGATGCAGTGTTTACGGCCATAGATGTTGAAAATATTTATGAGGTTCCTTTGGCGTTATATGAAGAGGGCATTGATCAGAAAGTAGCTATTCTCCTACGTTTGCCCGCTAAGAATCCTAACCTGCAGAAGTGGAAAGAGTTGGTGTATAAGATCCGTCATCCCAAGGGCAGAGTGTGCATTGGAATAGTTGGCAAGTATGTGGACTTGAAAGAGTCATACAAAAGCTTACATGAAGCCTTGGTTCACGGTGGTGTGGCGAATGATCGGGCTGTGGATCTTAAGTATATAAATGCTGAAGAACTTACTCCTGAGAATGTTGCCGAAAGGCTTAACGATGTAGACGGTATATTGGTGCCCGGCGGTTTTGGCTCAAGAGGGGTAGAGGGAAAAATTTTGGCTATCAAATTCGCTCGTGAGAACAAAATTCCTTTTTTTGGCATTTGTCTGGGTATGCAATGCGCAGTTATTGAGTTTGCTCGCAATGTATTAGGTCTTGAAGGGGCCAATTCTGAAGAGTTTGATGCAACTACCCCCTATCCGGTCATCTATTTGATGAAGGAATGGTATGATTTTCGGAATAAAACAGTTCAGAAAAGGCAGGCAGACAGTGAAAAAGGCGGAACCATGCGTCTTGGGGCCTACCCTTGCGTGTTAAAGTCAGGGACCAAGGCCTTCGAAGCCTATCAAGTACCTGAAATTATGGAAAGGCATCGACACCGCTATGAATTCAATAAAGAGTTTGCTCAGGAGTTTGAGCAAGGAGGGATGATTATCAGTGGTCTCTCTCCAGATGAGACCCTGGTGGAGATCGTGGAGATTCCTGACCATCCTTGGTTTGTGGGCTGTCAATTTCATCCGGAATTTAAATCCAATCCCATGCATGCCCACCCTCTATTCCGGGAGTTTATCCGCGCTGCATTGCTGAAAAGGAGTGCGTAGACTCAATAAACTCAATAAACTCAAGGGCAGGCATCGCGCCATGGGCGGGACCTGCCCTTATAAGACAAACCCAATGAACTCAATAAACTCGAATCTATTTGAAAATAGCCGGCAGTCGCTGTTTTTCATAGCCGGTCCCTGTGTTCTTGAGAGTCTAGACTTGGCTCTTAAGGTTGGTCTGAGGTTGGCTAGGATAGCGCAGAAGTTGGGCGTAACTGTGGTCTTTAAAAGTTCTTTTGATAAGGCGAACCGGACATCCATCAAGAGTTTCAGAGGCCCGGGGCTAGAGACAGGTCTTGACTGGCTTATGAAAATAAAAGGCGAAACAGGTCTGCCCATACTTACAGATATCCATACTCCTGATCAGGCTGAACCGGTGGCAGAAGTAGTGGATGTCATTCAAATACCAGCTTTTTTATGCCGGCAGACCGATCTTCTTGTGGCCGCAGCCCGTACGGACAGGATTGTTAATGTAAAAAAAGGTCAGTTTGTCGCCCCATGGGATATGGAGCAGGTAGTCGAGAAAATAAAACAGAGTGGTAATGATAAAATCTGGCTTACAGAAAGGGGCTCCAGTTTCGGGTATAATAATCTTGTAGTTGATTTTCGGTCTCTGCCCATAATGCAACAATTTGGCTTTCCAGTAATTTTTGATGCAACCCACTCGGTTCAGCTTCCCGGGGGCAAAGGCAGTTGTTCCGGAGGGCAACGGGAATTTGTTCCTGCTCTGGCCCGGGCTGCTGTTGCTGCCGGGTGCAATGGAGTGTTTATGGAAGTACATCCCGACCCAGACCATGCCCTGTGTGATGGTCCAAATTCTTGGCCATTAGATAATGCCTTATTTTTATTTAAAAAATTACTCAGTCTTTGGAGGAGCTGTTATGTTGGCTGAAGCTTTGGCCAGAGAGGTAAAACTACTCATTTTGGATGTGGACGGCGTATTAACTGATGGCGGACTCTACTATGACATGCACGGTCAGGTGATGAAACGGTTTAATGTCCAAGATGGCTTAGGTATTAAGTTGGCTCAGGCTGCGGGTTTGGATATAGCCGTTATATCAGGCCTGGACTCACCTATTGTAGAACACAGGGTCAAAGAACTAGGCATCCTTGATTACTATCCTGGTTTTCAGGATAAGTTGCCTAAATTGGAGGAACTAAAGTTTAAGAAGGGGATTGAGTATAGCCAGATGGCCTTTCTTGGCGATGACTGGGTGGATGCTAAGCCCATGCAATTGGTTGGCTTGCCAATGGCTGTGGATAATGCCAGACCGGAAATCAAGGCCTTGGCCAAATGGATAAGTACTGTCACAGGAGGTCATGGGGCTGTGCGTGAGGCCATTGATTTTTTGCTCACCTGTCAGGGCAAGAAGGAAGATTTGTGGAAGAATTGGACTCTATAGATGCTGAAAAAAATAATTCCCTTTTTTTTTATAGGCTTGTTCCTGGTGCTCTTTATCTGGCGCTGGCCGTTTAGCTTTACGCCCGATAGACTAAAAAATAAAAATGATCTGGCAGTTGACCTTTCGCTGCAAGGTATTGTCCTCAAACAGGGAAGAGATGGACAGGTCATTTGGGAATTAAAGGCCAAAAAAGGAACTTATAGTGAAAAGAATAAAGAAATTTTTTTAGACGAACCAAGAATAATCTATTATTTAGGGCAGTATAGGAAAAAGCTAAGTATTTTGGCACCGCTGGGCAAGGTTAATCAGCAGAAGGATCAAGCTGAGCTCTGGCCGCAAATTACAATTTTTTATCAGGATTTGACGGTGAAGGCTGAAAGGGCCGAGTATCGTGGGAGGTCTAGGAAAATATTTTTACTGGGAAAAGTTGAGTTAGTTAAAAGAGATATGAGCATTAGAGCTGAGAATGCAGTTATTGATCTGGATGAGGAAACCATTGAGGCTACCGGCAGGGTGAAGACAGTCGTTTTAAGGCAAAAGGCAAAAGCAGAGGAGATTATGAGAAGATGAAAAAACAAATTATTTGCCTTGTATATATATTTCTTTGTCTAAGTTCTGTATTATGGGCGAAGGAAATAAAAAAAGAGACGCCCACAAAAATTACCTCAGATAAGATGATTTATCAAAGCAAGACAAACAAGGTGATCTTTGAAGGCGATGTCTATGTCTGGCGGCAAGATTTTGAACTCTGGGCGGATAAGCTTTTTGTGTATTTCAAGGCAAAAAAAGAGACAGGGTCTAAGGTGCAAGGCTCAACTCAGGAACTGTTCGGGCCGGATTCTGGTGATATTGACAAGATTGTGGCCGAAGGCCGAGTGCATTTTATACGCCAGGATAAAAAGGGGGAATGTGCCAGAATTACTTATGACCCAAAAACAGAAGAGATCAAAATGGAAGGAAATCCAAGACTTATAGAAGGAAAGAACGAGATTTGTGGTCAAGTTATCATTTTGAACCTTAAAGATAACACCTCTGAAGTCATAGGTAACTCCAAACAAAGAGTTCAGGCTATATTTTTTACTCCCCCTAAGAAAGTTGGGAGCCATTAATGTCTGTTGAATTGAGAGCTCTGGATTTGCATAAGCAGTACGGAATGCGCGAAGTTGTGCGGGGCATTTCTTTGAGCCTGAAGCAAGGTGAGGTGGTAGGACTTTTGGGACCTAATGGAGCCGGCAAGACCACAACTTTTTATATGTTGGTAGGTATAATCGCTCCAAGCAAGGGGCATGTATATGTAGACAATAAGGAAATAACCAATTTGTCTTTACCAAAAAGAGCAAAACTTGGTCTTAGCTACTTGCCTCAGGAAAGTTCCGTATTTAAAAAATTAACTGTATTGGAAAATTTGAAACTTATTTTGGAATATACTCCACTAAGCACTAGGGAACAGGGACAAAAGGCCCAGCAACTAATGCAAGAATTGGGCATTCAGAAATTGGCAAGTCAAAAGGCTTCTTTTTTATCTGGCGGAGAGAGAAGAAGATTAGAGATTGCCCGGGCCCTGATCCAGGATCCTAAATTTATGCTTCTTGATGAACCATTTGCGGGCATAGATCCCATTGCTGTTGATGATATTCAGAAAATAATTTTGCGTTTGAAAAAAAAGAACATTGGTGTGCTTATTTCAGACCACAATGTCCGTGAGACATTGCGTATTTGTGATCGGGCTTATTTAGTCTATGACGGGCAGGTAATTTTGAATGGAACCCCAGAGGAAATTATTGCTGATTCAAGGGCCCGAAGAGTCTATCTGGGAGAATCTTTTTGCCTTTAGGTTTTAAGTTGATTTTTTGTCATTTACACTAACTATTATCTTGGGTAGATTAACAGAACGTAAACAATTCGTAGTTTGCGTATGAAAATATGAACTTGAAAACGAGTATTGCACTACTATTCACTTAAATAAACAAATAACATCCATCGGTTACGCACGATATTATGGCACTTGAGTTAAGACAGCAACTAAAGCTCTCTCAGCAGCTAGTCATGACACCGCAATTGCAGCAAGCAATTAAATTGTTGCAATTGTCCAGAGTGGAGCTTGTCGAGGTAGTTCAGAAGGAACTATTGGAGAATCCCATGTTGGAAGAGGCAGATCCTGAGGTTGCCTTGGAAGATGACAGTGAACTTTTAAAAAAGAATGACCAGCTGTCTGAACTCAATGTGGAAGAAAAGGAGTTGGTTAAAAGCGCTGATTGGGAAGACTATCTTGGTCAATTTTCCAGCGCTTCCAAACAAGCTCTGGCAAGGGAAGTAGAGGTTCCAGAAGAGGTCCAGTCTCTTGAAGCAAGATATGCTACCAAGCCATCTCTGGAAGGTCACTTACTCTGGCAATTGCACTTGTCTGACTTTACCGAAGAGGAAATGGAAATCGGGGAAGAAATAATTGGCAATCTTGATTCCAGGGGATATCTGGCCGCTTCTGTTGAAGAAATAGCCGAGACACTAGGTGTGCAGATAAAACAGGTAGAAGAGGTGCTGAGGCGAATTCAACGATTTGATCCTGTTGGGGTAGCAGCAAGAAGTCCACAGGAATGTCTGCTGGTGCAGTTGGAAGCGTATGGTGAAACAGATCCAATATTAGTTAGTTTGGTTAAAGATCATCTGGAAGACATTGAAAAGAGAAGGTTCGCTCCTTTACTGAAGAAATTTAAGATCAGTAAAGAGTTGATGAAGGAATATCTGGACTTGTTACAACGTTTGGATCCATATCCTGGATCGAGTTATGGTGGAGAAGATGTAGTTTATATTAGTCCGGATGTATTTGTATATAAGTATGAAGATGATTTTGTAATTGTTTTAAATGATGAAGGCCTGCCTAAACTACAGTTGAGCCCCTATTATACTGGAGATTTAAATTTAAGTCGCGGTAGGAAAAAGAGCAATATAAGCGCTGATGAAGAATATATGCAGGAAAAGATGCGTTCAGCCATGTGGTTGATGAAGAGTTTGCATCAAAGACAGAGTACCTTGTATAAGGTTATGGAGAGCATTGTTCGCTTTCAGCGTGATTTTTTTGAGCACGGAGTAAGTAAATTAAAGCCCCTTATTTTAAGAGATGTGGCTGAAGATATTAATATGCATGAATCTACAGTAAGCAGGATTACTACGAATAAGTATGTAGCTACTCCGCATGGTATTTTTGAGCTAAAATTTTTCTTTAACAGTGGATTATCCACAGATGATGGTAGTCAGGTAGGGTCTGAGAGTATAAAAGCAGCGATTAAGAAGATAATTGAGTCCGAAGATCCGAAAAAGCCTTTGAGCGATGAAGCTATTGCCAAAAAATTAAAAGAGGAAATTGATGTCAATATTGCCCGTCGGACAGTGGCCAAATATAGGGCAGCTTTAAATATCCCTTCCTCTTCGAGGCGGAAGAAAATTTTTTAGTAAGTTATGTAGTGTTTATAACACGGGCTTTATGGAGTTTGTAGTTGGTTGTCTTTATTGATGTGTCTACAAAAAAAAGGTTATTTTTATAACTTGATTGGACCCCGCCATAGCGGGATAATAAACCCAATAAACACCAAAAGGGGGGCTATTTATGAAGATTAAGTTTAATTTCAAAAATTTTGAACCTTCTGAACATTTAAAAAAATATGCCCGGACAAGATTGGAAAAGATATCTAAATATATAATTGATAGTGAAAATGCTGAATTGCAAGTCAATCTGGAAGTGGAAAAGTTCAGGCATATTGCGGAAGTAATTTTGACTGGAAAAAATTTACATATTTCTGCTAATGAAGAAAGCGAAGATATGTACTCAAGTATAGATTTAATTGTAGATAAAATTGAAGCTCAAGTCAAAAAAATTAGGGACAAAGAAAAGGACAGATATAAAAAGAAAAAAGGAAAGTCTGTCCGTATGGATGTCATTAGTTTCAGCCAGAGCGAATCCGGTCAAAAAGAACCTGTTATTGTTCAGACAGATCAATATGAGCCAAAACCAATGTCAGTTGAAGAAGCAGCAATGCAACTGGATACTTTAAACTATGATTTTTTAGTTTTTCTTAATGCAGACACAGAAAGAGTAAATGTTATTTATAGACGGAAAAATGGTGATTTTGGCCTAATAGATCCAGGGATTTAATGAAATGAAGTTAGTTCATTACTTAGATGAGGACTTAATCATTCCAAACCTTACAGCCAGGACTAAATCTGAGGTCCTGGCTGAACTTATATCTCCATTGGCAGCCAAATTTACTTTTATTGATAAAGCTCACGTACATGAAGTCTTACTTGACCGAGAGAAATTGGGCACCACGGGGATTGGAGACGGGGTTGCTATTCCCCACGGCAAACTGGAAAATCTCGAAGATGTACTTTTGGTTGCCGGTCGAAGTCTTGAGGGGGTTGACTTTGATGCCCTAGACCATAAGCCAGTACATATCTTTTTTATGTTACTTGCTCCGGAAAAGAGCGCAGGCAAGCATCTTAAGGTTCTGGCTTTTGTGTCCAGACTTCTTCAAGACGTCACTTTTAAGGAGTCTTTTTTAGGAGCAAGGGACAAGCAGGAGCTATGGAGTTTTTTAAGTTCTGTTTAATCTATTTGTAGAGATTAAGGTTCAGAAATTCAAAACTCAGAACCCAGATTAACACATTGTCTAAAAATAGAAATTTTCCAATTATAATTATTACCGGTTTATCCGGGGCAGGGAAGAGTACTGTTTTAAAGGTTTTCGAAGACCTCGGATTTTTTAGTATTGACGGTCTGCCTGTCAGCCTGGTTCGATCATTAATCGACCTCTTTGTTAAAGAAAATCCCAAGGATTACCGAGGGCTGGCTTTAGGCATGGATTTGCGTCAGCAGGATTTTATCCAGCAGTGGGCAACGGTCAGGGATAGCTTGCAAAAAGATTGTCCTGCCTGGCAGTCGCATATGCTAATTTTTTTAGAAGCCTCTATTCCGGTTCTTGTTCGTCGCTATGCCACTACCAGACGGCCTCATCCGCTGGCGGGGCAAAATCTAGGCCTGGAAGATGCTTTGAAAAAAGAAAAGAGCATTTTAGAACCATTGCGCCAGGATGCTGACCTTGTTATTGATACTTCCAGTTATTCCATTCACGATTTAAGGCGGGTTATCCAGGAAAAGTGGGAGTGTCTGGAGCAGTCATGTTCAGGAATGAGAGTGCATCTGATCTCATTCGGATTCAAATATGGTGTACCTTTGGAAGCAGACATGGTATTTGATCTCCGCTTTTTACCCAATCCTTATTTTCAACCAGAACTGCGTCCATTGTCCGGGCAGGATCAGGTCGTGGCAGAGTTTGTTTTGCGACGGGATCCGGCTCCTTTCTTTATGGATCAGTTCAAGTCATTTTTGGGCTTTGTTGTTCCCTTATATGCCCAGGAAGGTCGATACAGGCTAACTTTGGCCATGGGTTGTACCGGGGGTAGACACCGTTCTGTGGCGGTCACAGAAGAAATATATAAGTTTTTAGAAGACAAGGGCTTTATGGTGTCGATTGAACATCGGCATCTGGAGCTGGGTTAAAGGCAGAAAAGGCGTCAAGATATGTGAGTTGTGACAGCGCTCTCGGAAGAAGAAGTGGGGAGACCAAGAAAAAATGGAAGATAAGATGGGTTGAAAGTGAAAGTGATGTAATGAGAAGGCTTATCCTCCAGATTTCCTATTTTTTGCTGCTGGTTGTTGGATAAAAAGCTCAAAGCTGGAAGAAATTTTGAAATATCAGCTACGAGCTAAATAAGGGAAAGCAATGATTGGAATCGTTCTAGTAACGCATGGCGATTTTGGTGTTGGGTTGATTGAAGCAGCCCAGATGATTTTAGGAGACGTGAAAGCCTGCAAAAGTATTGGCATTGACGTCTCCAAACCTATGGATGTTATCCTTGAAGAGTTAAAAGACACTGTCCAGGCTTTGGATGCTGGTAAGGGAATATTGATTTTAACTGATATGTTTGGTGGCACTCCGACCAATTTAAGCCTATCTCTTTTGGGGGTAAAAAAGTTAGAAGTCATTACCGGGGTCAATTTGCCTATGCTCTTAAAGGCTTTGAGTAGTAGGGAGCTTCCCTTGGAGAAATTGGCTGCTGAGGTTAAATCAGCTGGTAGACAGGGGATTGTTGTTGCCGGAGAAGTATTGAAAAGGCCTGTGAGTAACCAAAAAGGTTGAGAGAAGATAGACTAAGAGAGAAAAAATAACTTTTATTGACATCTTGTGACCTTTCACGGACACAACTTTTCACCTCTTGGCCTTTTTACTTCTTTGATATTTTACCTTTTAACTTTTTTGTTATACGAAAATGCTTTGGGTGCGTATAGATAATCGTCTGGTACATGGTCAGGTTATTGAAACTTGGCTTCCATATACTAAGGCCAGGGTTATGATAGTGGTAAATGATGATTTGGCAGCAGATCCTTTGCGACAAGAAATAGTGAAATTGGCTATCCCACAGGAAGTGGAGATTATTTTTTCGTCTATTGAGGATTCTTTAGCTTACGTGAAAAATAGGTTTGAGAGCCAGGAAGGATCGGTTTTTATTTTATTTGCTACCTGTGAAGACGCCCGCATGGCCTATGAAAAAGGCCTAGATTTTGACTCTTTAAACGTTGGTAATCTCCACTATGGACCAGGTAAGAAACAGGTCTGTGCGCATATTGCCTTGAGCCAGGAAGATATCTCTTGCTTGAAGTTTTTTACCAAAAAGGGAGTTAAACTTGATTTTCGCTGCGTACCGCATAAACCTGTGCAGGTGAGTGAATGGTAGAACTATCTTTATTATCTACTCATAACATTGTTTTTTTGGGGAGTTTTTTTTTGCCATCTTTTCCTTGTTTAGGTTTGCTCTGAATTTTGGTTTTGTTGATCGGCCTCTGTTTGCTGCGCTTTTTTGGTCTTACATTACTGGTGAGTGGTCTGTAAGTCTTAATCTGGCTATATTTTTTGAGCTGTTTTGGCTTGATTTATTTCCAGCCGGGACTTTTATCCCTCCACAGTCCTTATTTTCTACTTTTGCAAGTATAACCTTGATTCATATTTTGAATCTTAATTTAATAGAAGAGATTTTTCTGGCTATGATTCTGACTATACCTTTGGCCTTGTTTGGATCTTGGCTAGAAGGACGACAAAGGGAGTGGCAGAATAAAAGTTATAACCAGTTACTAAAGCGTTGCAGACGAGGATACCAGAATGAGAATAAATTTTGCCCGGGAAAATTAATTTCAGGGTCTATCCTTCAGATTTTAATCATAAATATTGTTTTTGCTTATCTTTCTATCCACTTCCTTATTTTTGTTTATGAAAAGATTACCCCCATTTTGCCAAGGAGTTCTTTTTTGTCCTGGCCTTACTTATGGATTTTTGCCAGCATTGGGGGGATTCTTAGTCTTCGCATTCGCAGAGCTTACGCGGTATTTTTTACCGGGGTTCTTACGGCTGGAGCTTATTTGATATTTAAGAGCTTGTAGCCAAACCTTTTTATCAACTTAATTTTCATGGTTTTGTTAGTCTTGATTTCTTTCATGCTGGTGCAAATGCCTGGACCCACTATAGCTTGCTTGCGGGCAGAGCATAATGGGGCTTTTGGGATAAATGATTATTCTTTTTATTGTCGATAGTTATGGGAAATACTCCCTGATATCTAGCTTGGTCATCCCGATGCTCTGCTTATCCGCAAGCTTTGCCAAGATGGTTTACTCAGCCCTTTGCAATGCATTCAAGAAACCAGGATTTCTAATCTCTGGTAGTCAAAATGGAGTTTGGCCATAGCCTCTTAAAGATTTTGGCTAAACACCAGAGAGAGGGTTCGAGTTTTCAAGTTCGAGATAATGTAGACTGAGACAGACGATAGCGGCTGTTTCCCAGCGTAGGATAGATGTACCCAGGGAAAAAGTCTTAAATCCATTTTGGGCCAATTCTTTTACTTCAGTTGCGCTTAATCCCCCTTCAGGGCCTATAACAACCAGATTTTTTTCTTCTTTGCATATATCCTGACCGGTTATAAGGTTTTCTGGGGGACATTTTTCCCATAAAACGATTTTTTGTTTAAAATTTTGGGCGTAATGGATTAATTCCGAAAGACCGGATAGGTTCAAAATTTCAGGCAGCCAGGGATTTTGGCACTGTTTGGCTGCGGCAATAAGCCTGTTCCTCCAGTTTTCCTTTGGTGTCTGCCCGGGCCGGCCCTGGCTGAACTCTCCTGGCCAAAAGATTATTTTCCAGGCCTTGAGCTCCACAGCTTTTTCCAAAATCCATGATCTGCGGGTTGACCTGGTCCAGCCTATAGCCAGGTAGAGTTTTTTGTTGGGCTTGTCTTTAGACCATATTTTAACTGGCTGTAAATAAGCCTTTCTTTTTTTAACCTGCTCAAGTTCGAATAAGCCGAGCCGACCCTGACCGTCCAGTACTTTAATAGTTGTCCCCGGTTTTGCGCGCAAGACTTTGATTAGATGAACGGCCTCCTGTCCTTCTAGAAGATATGGGGGTTTCCAGTATTGGGGGGCAAGGAAGAATGTGTGCATTAACGTCTTGCTGAGGGGCTCAAAATTTTGAGTCCCTACAATTTAATTCTGGCTGTTCCCTGTTTGTAAAAAGGGAGTTCTGTCTTCTCTGCGTTAAGTTCTGTCCTAACCCCTTTGATAATATACTCATTTTTATCAGCAAAGTCTTTATGAACATAGGCTAGGGCGATGCAAAAGCCTAAAGACGGTGCAAAGGAACCGCTAGTTACCTGACCGACCTTTTCTCCCGCATAAAAGACCTCATCGCCATGCCTTGCACTCCTGCGGCCAGGGATTTTTAGAGGGATAAGTTTTTCTCTGACATCATTTACCTTGTCTCGCCCAATATAGTTGGCCTCGGATTTGAGCATAAAACCATACCCGGCTTCTACTGGTGTATGATACTGATCCAGATCCTGGCCATAAAGGGGCAGGCC
This sequence comes from Desulfovulcanus sp., assembly GCF_982781345.1. Classification (NCBI taxonomy): domain Bacteria; kingdom Pseudomonadati; phylum Thermodesulfobacteriota; class Desulfovibrionia; order Desulfovibrionales; family Desulfonauticaceae; genus Desulfovulcanus; species Desulfovulcanus sp. The sequence goes on along the minus strand of NZ_CEYAEZ010000007.1, from coordinate 10,280 downwards.
TGCTTCCAGGCGCAATGTATCTCTGGCTCCTAAACCAGCCGGTTGAACCAGCTTATTTTCTAAAAGTGTAGTCCAGAGGCTTTCAGCCTTGTCCCAGGGCAGATAAAATTCATAGCCTAGTTCACCAGTATAACCGGTTCGACTGACTATAAGGTTATATCCATTAAAGCTAACCTGGCGGAAATTAAAGTAGCCAAGGGAGCGCCATTGTCCCGGGATAGTTTCTTCCAAAACATCAATGGACTTAGGGCCTTGAAGGTCAATTTTTGCCAGATCAAGGGAGAGATTGGTTATATCCACATTTTGGGGCAGATGGGACTTTATCCACTCAAAGTCAGAGTCAATACAGGCTCCATTGACCACGAGCATAAACTTGTGCTCTTCCAAGCGATAGACAATGAGATCATCCAAAACTCCGCCATTTTCATTGAGCATAAAGCCGTAACGACACTTACCTGGAGTCAATGTTTTTAAATCATGAGTCAAAATATTGCTTAAGGCTTGCTCTGCTTGATCGCCGCTGATAATAAATTCTCCCATATGGGAAATGTCAAATATGGATGCAGATACTCGGGTGTGTTTATGTTCGGCCATTATCCCGGAGTATTGGACTGGCATTTCCCAGCCTGCAAATGGTACCATTTTGGCTTTATTATCTTTGTGCCATTGATTTAAAGGGGTAGTTAATAAATCGTTCATTTGTTCCTCCAGAGATATAAGTCTAAGAATACTGACAAATAGGTAGAGTAAAAGGGGTAGGCATGACCATCCCTCAGCTTTATGTTTGTTTGGTTTTGCGGATGGATTTTAATTCATCCACCAGTGCAACCAAGCGCCCGTATAATTTTTTTATTTTTTGACCATACTCTGATAATTCTTCGTCTTTTTTCTTAATATATCTCTTTAACAAGTATGAATCATTTAATATGCTCTCAGCTATAAATATAGTTCTAAAGATTAGTTCGTCAAAGTAATTAACAACTTCAAATTTTAATTCATTGAGAATGTTATTTACCATCTCTAGCATTTGGAGGTAATTTATGCGTTGATTATTATATCTCCTCTTTTTAAGATCCTCGAGTATTTTTACTTTTCTGGCTTGCTGGATATAACTATATTTTTCCCAGACCTCTTGATAAAGTGAATGATGTTCATTAAATTTATCAAAAAGATCAGAGTTTAAGAGATAGTTATCTAAAACCTTGACCACATTAGCGTAAAACTCATCAGAATATCCAATAATTCGTCGTTGATGTTTGTTTAGCCAAGCGTATAAAAATTTGAGTCTTTTTTCATGTGTTTCTGTATTCTCTACAATTTCTCGCTTGTATTTAATCCTGCCAATAAATTCACCTTTAACTATATCATTGAGCTTCAGAGTCATTGAGTAAGTATCTTTGATTATATTAACTGAACTGCAGATTTCTGTCGTATATGGGTTGATTAGTTCTTGGCGAAGAACAGAGAGTGCCCTGTCTTCACGAACATTATTGGGGTCATATTTGTGTTGACGGTAAATAACACGAATCAAGACAACTTTATTTTCCGGATCAACAAAATAACCTTTCTCTTTAAGAAAGGTCAGAGTATCTTTTTTGGTCGTCTCAACTTTAACCAAGGCAATTTTTTCTACTCGGGGATAAAATTTATTTTTAGGGTCGGCATACAGGGTGGTGATTGTTCTATCGGATTGCCCTAGGACACGAATGAGAAAAGTTTCTCCTAATTTAAATAATCTTCGTGCAAATAGGGCAGCGGATGTTCTTCTCTCCGAGACTATAGGAAATCCATATAATTCCATCAAAAATTGATAAACAAAATTTCTGTTTAGCTCATATTTTACGTTGTCATTCGCTTTGAATTTTTTAATTCTTAACCCAAATCTTTTTAGTTCTGTATCTAAATCGGAAGGGAAAGAAGCATAGATGCCAGCAAGGTAAAAGTTATTATTGGCATCCAGAGCCATGACATGGCCTCGGTCCATTTGCAAAATATATTTAAAAAGTAGTCCGTAATTTTTTAAATCGGCTATATCTTTTTGGGAAAAATCAAATTTAAACTGTTCATGTAAATTTTTGGGTAATTTATTTAGAAAAGCGTTTAGATTATTGTAATGGATGGTTTCTGGTAAAGGGCAAGCGTCATTCTGATCAATAATATTTTTTTCATAGAGGGTATGTATGATATCGAATTGAAAGATTTCGTTAAAGTAATCTATTGCTCTGGAAAAGGCCACGAGGCTAAAACCAGGTAGATGTTCGAATTCATATAAGTCAGTTTCAAATGAGGGTAAGAGATCTCTGGGGTCAACCAATGGATAGTCTTTAGTTTCTATATATGGTTTTAAGAGGCAGGATTTAATATGGACGATATCGAGATATTTTTTTAAAGTTAAAATATTATCAACTTTAAATCTGGGAAGAGGAGTTGTGGGATCAGACCAGTGAATATCATTCACATTGAGGAAAAAATCTTCCCATTTTGGGTTCATTTATAGCCCTTTAATTTGTCAGTTTATTAAAAAATGATAAAAATATATTTTAAAAAAAGAAACACATTCAAATCCTTAATAAATAAGCAATTAAAACTAACACTATTTTTAAAAAATATCAACAGTTATGAATAGAGAGAAGGTGTTGACACGCGAGGGCTCTATTCTTTAGAAAGAAATAGAATTAATTGGCGAAATGAAAAGTTAAAAGAAGGGGAAGTGTGTTATGCAAAAAATTGATAAATGTCCGCGGGCGAAGATCAATGCTAAATATTGCACCTGTACTTACCCCGGTTGCTCCAAACATGGTTTGTGTTGTGAATGTCTGCATTATCACCGTCAGCGCGGGGAGCTTCCGGCCTGTTTCTTTACTGAGGAAGAGGAGAAAACATATAATCGAAGCTTGGAGTTTTATTTCCAACGCCATTTTAAATAGCTTTATATGAAAAATCATTGCCTGGACAGCATATTAGGCATTATATGCAGTGTTTTTGATGCCTACTCGGCTGTTCTTTTTTTGAAAAGTTCAGGCTCTCGTTATGCCGTGGCATCTTATTTCAGTCTAGGCGATAATATTAGTCTGCACACGAAGATTAAACCGGGCACAGGCTTGGTGGGGTGGATAATTCGTAATAATAAACCGCTTTTGATTAATAAATTTGACAGGAATGCAGGGTGTTTAGGTTATTACGATACCAAAGGGGAATCAAAAATCAAGGCCTTTATGGGCTGTCCTTTATCCAGAGGATTGGGCGCCCTATGCCTGGACAGTAAGAAGACTTACTCCTTTAGTGAAAAGGATCAAAAGATTTTACATCAATTTGCCAAGTTGATAGAGTCTATAATAGTCGATTTCAGTCGATTAGACTTAAATGTAAGAAAACAAAATTATTATCATTTTTTAAGTATAGTTTATGAGCTCAGAGAAAAATATCCCCGTTGGAGACATTTTTTGGAAAAGTTGCTTAACGTCTTGTCCGAGGCTAGTGGGTTTGAATATGCTTTTTTGGTTGTGCGGGATGAACTCGGGAAGGGCTTTTTCCTGGAGGGTTGGAATAAAAAGATAGGGGATTTAAGTACTGAGCGAAAGTTTAGTATTGATACAGGGCTTCTGGGCTGGGTCTTTAAAAATGGTTCGGCTATATTTTCTGGCGATCAAACTGCTCCGAAAGGTCTTTCTTTATTGGGTAAAGATGTAAATACCAGTCAGTTTAAAGCAATTATCTGTTTACCTCTAATTGTTCATAAAAAGACTAGGGGGGTGCTAGTCTTGGCTGACTTGCACCTTGTTGCCATTAATGAAGAGCTGAAGATTTTTGTTCAAATGGTTGCTGAATACCTGGCCTTGTTTTTGGAAAATTTGTATTTGAAAAGTAGGTTAAGCCAGATGGTTTAACTGGTAGAGTGGTTTAGTAGTTGAGTGGGGAAGTAGAGCGATTGATATCAATAGCAACTCAAGGTGATAAATTTTATGTTTTTAAAAAGATTTTTTGGTTTTTTTGGTAAAAGCCTGGCCATGGATCTGGGAACGGCCAACACTCTACTATATACTCCTAAGGACGGAATTGTTCTCAATGAACCATCTGTAGTGGCTATTGACAGCCGTGATGAAAAAATTTTGGCTGTTGGTAAAGAGGCCAAAGAATTTTTAGGGAGGACTCCGCAGCGTATTACTGCTATACGACCTTTAAAAGATGGTGTCATCGCTGATTTTGAGGTGACAAAAACTATGATCACCTACTTTATGCGCAAGGTCATCAGTGGCCTGAATCTTGTTAAGCCAAAGGCTGTAATTTGTGTGCCAACGGGGATAACTCAGGTTGAAAAAAGAGCAGTGATAGAGTCCGGCCTGCAGTCAGGGGCCAGAGAAGTAAAGCTAGTGGAGGAGCCAATGGCTGCGGCTATTGGGGCTGGGCTTCCTATTGACCAACCTGTTGGCAATATGGTCGTTGATATTGGCGGAGGAACTACTGAAGTCGCGGTTATTTCTCTTTCTGCTGTGGCCTATGCAGAGTCTGTTCGTGTGGCGGGCGATGAAATGAATGAGGCCATCCAGCGTTATATACAAGATCAATTTCAGCTCCTGATTGGGGAAAACATGGCTGAAGATGTAAAGATTAAAATAGGCTCAGCCTATCCCCTGCAAGAGTCTTTAACTTATAGAGTTTCCGGGAAGAATCTGGTTAATGGTAATCCCAAGTCCATAGAAATTACAGATGGACATATCCGAGAGGCGATCCAGGAACCAGTGAACACTATTGTTTTGGCTGTGCGCAGGGCACTTGAAAAAACACCACCGGAATTGGTGTCAGATGTGGCTACTAATGGCTTGCTTTTAGCCGGAGGCGGGGCCTTGTTAAAAGGGCTAGATATACTGATTGCTAAAGAAATGCAGATAAAAGTGAGAATTGATGAAGACCCCCTGACCACAGTTGTCAGAGGTACAGGCATAGCCCTGGTGAATGAGAAAAAATATGCTCAAGTCTATATTAACTAAGGCTTATAGGAGAAAAAAGTTAATTTTTTCTATTTTTTTACCTTATCCCTGTGATAGTTTGATGAGTCAGGTTTTATCTGGGGAATATCAATCCTTTTTGCCAAAAATAGACAACTCCCGGGGTTAAAAGTTCAGGGAACTCTTTGACCATTGTTGAAAGTTCCTCAGCGTCAACAAATTGGCCGTACTCAACCTCGCTAGGGTCTGGGCTGGGAGTGTCTAAAATTTTTCCCGCGGAAAACAAGTAGACAAACTCGTTGTGTGTCTCTTTTGTCCCTTTTAGGGTGTATATAAGTTTTAGTTGTCGTGGTACTATTCCCACTTCCTCCTTGAGCTCTCTAAGGGCTGCATCTTCAGCTGCTTCTCCTGCCTTTACGTGACCGGTGGCAGAAAGATCCCATCTGCCAGGATAGAGATTTTTGTCGCGATGCCTTTTTTGTAAAAAGACTTTGCCTTCCTGATTATAGACCAGAACCAGCACAGAGCGATGAAAAAGTCCCTGGCGGTGGACTTCATTTCGGGACAGAACAGCTATGGGGTTGTTGTTTTTGTCCACAACTTCTATTCGTTCCTGTCCCGGGATAAATTCGTTTTTATTTTGAGAAGCAGAAAACATAAAAGTTACATCCTGTGTTCGTTACAAGTATAAAGTAAATAATTGCTTAATGCGGAATGACTAAAATTTCAAGTAACGGTGTATACTTGGCAGTTAGAACTCATACCTTTTTACAGTTGGCATAACTCCATGATTATCAATATGTTAATCTTATGTAATGAGATAATTCAAAAATATTTGCAGGGGGGCGAGTGGAAGGAGTTTGATGCTAAGGAATTAAGATGAAGTAGTCTCTGAAACAACTTTAATAAACCTGTGAATTAAACAAGTTGATTGATCGAATGGAAGAAAAAATTTTAAAATTGACTGCAAAAGATCTTGCCGAATTGGTGGCTCTTGAACGTCTTTGTTTTGCTACGCCTTGGACGGAAAAACAGTTCAGGCTTTGTTTGTCTCAGGACCACTTCTATGTTTTTGGCCTTAAATCCGGCGGTCGTTTGTTGGCCTATATTTCATTTTTTTTAGTTGGTGAAGAGATGGAGATTTTAAATTTGGCTGTTCATCCTAAAAAAAGAAGGCAGGGGCTAGGGACAAAACTGCTTTGTACGGCCTTAAATTTTTTTCGTCGAAAAAATGGCAAAAAAGTATTTCTTGAAGTCAGACCATCAAATGTGGCCGCCTTAAATCTTTATAAACGTGCTGGGTTTATAAAGGCAGGTCTAAGAAAAAATTACTATCCTGATAATGGAGAAGATGCCTTGGTAATGGTTCTGGAAATCACAAATAGAGGCATTTAAAGGTAAATTTATCCTTTAATATAGTGTGTCAATGCGCACGATTAAAATCGTGAGCTGGTACTATCCGTACAAACCTTCGCTTTTCATATTATATCTTTTTTCTAGACGAAAAGATTATTTCATTTAAGGTTTTGCTTATTTCTTCCAGTTTGTAGGGTTTTACTAATAATCCCTTAAAACCGTATTTCCTAAAATTTGCCATTACCGGATCATTTGCATATCCACTGGAAGCAATAGCTTTTGCTTCAGGATCGAATTCCAGTAGCTTTTCAACCGCTTCTTTTCCTCCCATTCCTCCAGGTATGGTCAGGTCCATAATAACTGCGTCAAAAGGACGACCTTTATGCTTGGCCGCCTTATACAGCTCAAGCATTTGCTTTCCATCACATGCAGATTCAGCATCATATCCTAAAAATGTTAGGCTCTCCATGGAAACTGCCCTTATGGCATCCTCATCATCCATGATCAGCACTCTGGGATTACCTTTATTATGACTTACGATTTTTGGCCCGGCCTGAGGAGAGCTCTTTTCGTCAGACGCAGGAAGATAAATTGTGAATGTTGTACCAATATTCAGCTCCGATTCCACTTCAATATGGCCACCATGCTTCTGTATGATTGAACGTGATATGGCAAGGCCAAGACCACTCCCTTTCTCCTTCGTAGTAAAATAGGGGTCAAAGATTCTGGGCAGGTATTTTGGGGAGATACCAATTCCATTGTCTTGAACCATTATCTTGATATATTTTCCTTGAGGTAAGGGCTGAGGAGCTTTGGCATCCTTTATAAAATTTTCACATCTTATGGTTATGAGGCCTCCTTCCGGCATGGCTTGATTGGCATTGAACACAAGGTTTTGGATTACCTGGCTTATCTGGCCCTTATCAACCTCAGCAGGCCAAAGATTATCTGGTATCTCAAACTCGCAGCTTATATTACTTCCGGAGAGTATAAATTTGGCCGAATCCTGTATTAAATCCGCAATAGAAGCACTTTCTTTGATGGGTTCACCCCCCTTTGAAAAGGTAAGCAGTTGTTGGGTCAAAGCCCTTGCTTGGGCGCATCCACTTTCAGCCGCAGATAATAGGTTGTATGCTTTATCTTTTGGACTGATATGCATCCTTGAGAGTTCGATATTGCTGAGTATCGCCGTTAAAATATTATTAAAGTCGTGGGCAATTCCGCCAGCCAAGACACCAAGGGACTCTAATCTACGAATTTTTTCTGTTTCTTCTTTTATCTTATTTTGTTCAGTAATATCGTGGGCAACGTAGATTAGCCCGAGAAAATTATCTTCTCCATCACAATAGGGGGACACAATTATATGAAAAAGAGCCTTGCGACCGTCAGGATATGAAAGCCATTCCTCAAAACTTACTGGTACACCAGTATCTAAAACTTGTTGATCCTTTTCTTTAAATAGATTGATTATCTTTTTATTATTGGGAAATAGGTCTGGATCAGAAGCACCAAAAATTTTACTTTCGTCGCATCCAGTAAACTTGATAAAAGCATCATTACACAAGACATACTTGAGGTCTCTAGACTTTGCAAAAATAAGGTCAGGGATTGAATTTATTAATTTTTTCATGAGAGCATGTGCATTTTTCAAGTCAGCAGTGCGTTTGTTTACGAGTTTTTCGATTTTGGTTGTCCGTCGACGATTTTCAAGCACATAGTTTATGAACCATAAGAAGAGAGTAGTCCCTACAAGGGTAACGGCCGCGGAGACTGAAAGCGATACTAACCCGGCTGCTGCCCGACCTTGTGCCATTATGTCACGGGGAAGTTCTGCTTTAATCAGAAGGCCCGGGTGTCCTCTTAGATCAGGTAACATACCATAAGCCAATAAAAGGTTCTCTTTTGGGGCCTGAGATACAAAATTCCCCTGAGCAAGACGTGCTAGTATGGCTTGGTCTTCTTGGCTGAGATTTTCTTTAGTGCAGTCTTTAATAGAAAAATTAATCAAGGTTTGTTTCCTCAGAGAGTCAAGTAAACTTTTATTTAAAAACTTTCCCATAATAAGGAATCCCTTGATTGGTCCCTCTCCTGAACTTTTAACAATAGGCTTGGAGCCAATCAGCATTGGTCCTTTGGAGGTAAGGACAATTCCTTCAAGATCGTTTTTTGATTTGTCAGATTTGAAATAATTTTTATCAAGAAAGGTCTCGGGGAACTCCCTTAGCTTTATAAGACCTTGATCCGGCATATATATTTTGCCCCATACAACCTGGCCGTTAAGTTTGCAGATATATATGAGGTTAATTCCTGTACTCTCATAAAGACCTTGTTCCTCCAGGTTTGATTTTATGTAAGCTTCATTGCGGTCTTGCACAAAGTGATAAGTATCATCCCATTGTGCCCAATCTGAGGCCATCTGGGCAACATGATGAATTTCCCGTCGGATTGCGTCTGTAACGCGCGAGACATCCTTTTTGGCTTGATTTAGCTCCAGAGATGAAAATTTTGGCAGTATAACAATGTGTTGAAGGGCATAGTTTCCCAGGCCGTAAACCATAATAAGAGATACTAGAAACAGGATACATTTTTTTACCGTATGCATAGGCGAATTACATTATTTTTCTAGATAATTTGTACTCATACCGTGTTTCAAATTTTATTATCCTCAGTGCTATTCTTATGAAGGCCAAATGTGGCTATGAAGACAAATCAATGGCCAGATGTCAGGACGATGAGTTACCCTTACAAGTCCGGAATTGTATGTGTCTAAGACAAAGTGCGCCGGGCTACTTGTGAGGATAACAGCTAGAAATAGCAAACAAATTTTATATCGAATCTTGTATTTTTACAACTCGAATTAATAGGCGAAAATATCTAACACCTTGTATTTGTTGTTTTTAACAAATGTGTCTTTCATTTAAGAGGTGCCAGCTCGTTTCAAAAATGCTCTGAACGCAACAGAGAACCCTTCCTGTCCAAAAGTAGATACAACAAGGTGTGCCTTAAGCTTCAAGCGTGCGTACTGGATCTTTGAAGACCAGCAGGTGGATGGTCTTTTAACTTATCGCATGGGTGATATTAGCCAGACTGTCAGAGACAGGGCATGCTGTCCCGGACTGGGCTCTATGAGTATAAAAAGATTAAAGGAGGAAGGCGGTTATGGGATGGGGCAGATTGAAGTTGGTGGCTGTCTAGTCCAAAAATTGGGCCAGGGGGCAGTCAGAACAATGAGATTTTTTCTTCAGGCACCACTTTTTGGCTGTGCGTACTATCAGGGCATGAAATTCGTTATAAAGTTGTACGTCCGGGGGTAGGACATCCATAAAAAACGAACGCAATTCTTCATAAGTTACATCCTCCACCACTAGGCCGTGACGGTTGAACATTCTTCTGGTGTAGGCGTCAACCACAAAAGAGGGTTTCTCCAGAGCATATAGGAGGATGCTGTCTGCGGTTTCCGGGCCAATTCCACTTACCTGCAATAATTTTGGCCTCAGCTCCTGCATGTCCTGTTTTTTGAGCATGTCGAAGTTTAAATCACACTCATAATATAAGAAGCTGAGAAAATTTTTTAGTCTTTTAGTCTTGATTCGGAAGTAGCCAGCCGGACGGATTAGCTGGGCCAGTTTTTGCTCGGATAGAGTGTAGAGTTTGTGGGGGGTAAGTAAATTTTCCTGTTTTAGATTAAAAATAGCCTTTTCTACATTTTGCCAATTAGTGTTTTGGGTTAAAATTGCGCCCACAGCTACTTCAAAAGGGGTCTCTCCCGGCCACCAGTAGCTTGGCCCAAGCGAGCTAGACAAGGCGCTGAAGATATTTAAAAGAAGAGTCTGTCGGTCCATTTATCCTGCTTGTCTCGTTTTAAAGGTATTAACTCAACTTTCTGACACGACTAACATCCTCAAATTACTACACAATTGAATAGTGCATTTTTTGAAATGCATTACAAACGGGTTGGGTAACACATCTTGGCGAAGA
>NZ_CEYAEZ010000006.1:21362-61174 GCF_982781345.1 Desulfovulcanus sp. | reverse complement strand
AGCGATGGCAAGTTGTACCGGCAGTTAAGGAACTTTTAAGAGAATAAGTAAAAAACTTATAATACATAGCAGGCCTATATGCCTGCCCGTACAAAATAAAATCCAAAAATTAAATGGATTCAAAAAGTGGGGCTATGAAAAATAAAAATCTTGTTCTTGGCATTGGTAATCCTTTACTAACTGATGACCGGGCCGGTATTGAGGTGGTAGAAGAAATTGTGCGTGAAGGATTGCCTGTGGATACAGAGATACTATATACCGTTGGTTTTGAAGTTATTGACAAGGTTTTGGGATATGAAAGTGTCATTGTTGTTGATGCATCCAAGCTGGGGCATTCGCCGGGAACTATTGTCCAGGCAAGTCTTGACGACATTTTCAACACGCACGCACTAGTTAACTCTCACGCCATAACCCTGGGAACAACTTTAAAAACAGGCTATATACTCTTTCCTGATGAAATGCCTTCCAATTTACGTATAATTCTAATTGAAGTCGATGATATAGACCATTTTTCAGATCAGTGCACGCCAAAAGTAAAATCCTCTGTGCATAAAGTAGTAAAAATTATTAAAGATCATTTTGCTGCCTGTTAGATACTTATATATGTTTCAAAAGTATTGAATGTTGAATTGTTGCAAATGGATAATTTTGAAAAAAATTACTTACTTAGGCTCTAAAATTTGATCTTTTACGTTAAATGTTTGACGCATCTGAACCATAATAACTTTTGGTTAGAAATTTATTCTTTACTGTCTCGTTCTATTTATAGGAGGATAAAATGAAACATTCAATAGGCATAATTATGTGTACTTGTGGTTCAACACTTGAGGATAAAATTGATTTTACATACATTGAGCAACATATAAACGAATTACAGTCTGTTGTAGCTGTAAGGAAAACAGATAAGTTATGTAAAAATCCAGAAAAAATACTGGATGATTTCAAGGGAAAAGTAGACAGAATACTTTTTGCTTGTTGTTCAGAGAGATCTTCTATGACATTTAGTGAAGACAGGATTGCTAAATTGCTCGGTCATATTGGGTTAGACAGTGCAATGTATGAAACAGCCAATATAAGAGAACAATGCGCCTGGATTCATGAAGATAAAGAAAAAACAACAGCGAAAGCAATGGATTTAATTTTAATGGCCTATGAAAAATTAAGGACTAACAGCAAGGCCTATAAATTTAATAAAATAAAACAAAATGCTCTGGTTATTGGCGGAGGAGTTACAGGACTTAGTTCTGCCTTGAGCCTCGCTGAACTGGGGGTCGATGTCACTCTCCTTGAAGAGAAACCAAACTTAGGCGGTCATGCATGCCAGATTCCTTTTTTATGGCAAAGTGAAAGCTATCCCTCTTTTTGCACGAGTGAGTGTGTCTTGCCTGTTATAAACAGGGATGTTGTGTTTAATGATGGAATTAAAATCATGACAAATTCTGAAGTCATTGATGCCGAAAAGGATGATGGTAACTTCCGTGTAAAAATAGAGAAAAAGGCTGAACTTGTTGATCCTGATCTTTGTGTTTCGTGTGGTAAATGTGCCGAAGTATGTCCTGTTGAGATTCCCAATAAATTTGAGTTGGATATGAAAAAAAGAAAGGCCATAGGCAAAGATTTCCCCCTTGCCATGCCCGATAGCTATCATATCATAACCTCGGCCTGCACTATGTGCGGTGAATGCGTTAATATCTGTCCTACAAAGGCGATAGATCTAAATGCAAAATCAGAGGTTACAGAACAGTCTTTTGGTGCTGTAGTGCTTGCCACGGGATTTAATACTCATGATATGAGTCAGTTTGAAAAACTGAATTATAAGCGCCCCAATGTAGTTACTTTGATGGAATTTGAGAGGCTAATGGCCAACCGTTTTAATGGCAAGCCACCAATGAGCATAGTTTTTGTTTTATGCCAAAAAGATGAAGTCGGCTATTGTTCCAGACTGTGTTGCTCAATTACCGCAAAACATGCATTCAGGCTTTCACAATTTTTTATGGGAACTGAGGTAACTGTGCTTTATAAAAACTTACGCACAGTAGGCAAGGCCCCGGAGTTTTTCAGAAAAGCATCTGAAGAACGAGGAGTCGAGTTTATCCAGGCTGAGGTTGAAAAGATTGAAGGGGAAGAATGGTTAAATGTTATAACAGATAAAGGTGAGTTTGAGGCTGATCTGGTTGTTCTTGCCGAACCGCTTGTCCCATCATCACTAAGGCTGATGAAAATGTTTGGCCTGCAGACGGATGAAGTTGGATTCCCACTGGAATTTCAGCCAAAAGTAGTAAGACCGTTAGAGAGTTACGTAGAAAGGGTTTTCGTGGCAGGAACGGCCAAGGGATTTAAAGATGTTCAGGAAAGTATCGAGTCCGGTAGCGCAGCTGCCCTGAAAGCTTTCCAGGCGCTCAAGGGTAAAGAACAAAAGTATGTCTCAAAAACGATAGAAGACAAGTGTTCAAGATGCGGCTTGTGTGTCCCGGTTTGCCCGCACAGTGCCATAAGTATAAAAGGTCAAATTGCTGAGACACCCACTGGTGAGTCACAAGGTCCGAAAGACCAGCTCCCTGCTGCCACGTCTGTTATGATTGATCCGGCTTTTTGTAAGGGATGTGGTTTATGTTATACCACTTGTCCTTCAAAGGCGATACAGTTTGTGAATCTGGAAGACTACCAGATATTAAGGATGGTTGATACTGCTTTTAAACATGCGCCAAAAGGAGAGCCGCGGATTCTGGCATTTTTGTGTTACTGGTGTTCCTATGGCGCCGGTGATTTAATGGGGGTTAAAGGCCTTAAGCTCCCCGAAAGCTTTAGGAGCATAAGGATCAGGTGTTCTGCCTCATTGGATCCGGGAGTGATCACGGAAATTTTGTTTAAAAATAAGGCAGATGCAGTTATTATTGCAGGCTGCCCGCCAAAGAACTGCCACCATATATGGGGTAACTATATCCAGGATAAGAGGATAAAGTTACTCAAAAGTGCCTTGAAAGATGCCGGTGTTGATGCGGATAAAGTAAGATGGGAGTACATAGGCGTTACAGGGTGGGGCATTCTAGGAAAGATTTTGAAATATATGGATAAAGAGGTCCGGAAGTTGAAAAGTTGAGACAATGGAAAGAAGGGAAGTTGAGAAGATACTATTACTTTTCAACTTCCCATCTTCTCAGCCTCCTATCTTCCTAACCTTCTATTTTTCTATCTTCTAAGTGTTGCAACCAGCCGCAAGGGGTGAATCAAAAGATCTAATCCATCCAGGATATTTCTCACGACCACTTGTGCAGCCATGATAGCCTGAATAGACGCGCCTTCTTCTTGAAAAACAGCAATACTCAGTCCTGCCTGTTCAAGCATCAGACTGTCATTCACTCCATTGCCCATGCATACACATTTCTTTGCGCCAAGGTTTTGAATATAGTTCAGCTTGCCTTTGTCCTGTGCCGATGACTCCAGGACGTGGATCGTGTAATCCTTGCCAGTTAATTGTTTATGGACATTGCCATGTGTGTCAGCGGTAAGAATATGTACACGAAGGGTTCTTGTAAGCTTTTCCAGTCTTTCAAAAACTCCTGGGATAATCAGTCCGTCCAAGGCAAGAGTACCGTTGAAATCCAGAATCAGATGTTCCAGGAGCAATTTTTTTTGGCCGGGAATGTTTAATTCAAGCATAAAAAGCTCTTCGAAGTTTAAAAAACTTCACACCCACATTTCTTGTCAATAGTGTTAATAGGGATAAAACCGTATTCTTCAATGCTCTTTGCCCCTTCCGGCGATAATATATAATCGATAAAAGCTTTGACCAGTTTGCCAGGCTCACCTTTAGTGTTCATATACAATTTGCGCACAACCCTGTACAAGCCGATTTGGGTATTTTTTCGTGAAGGATAAATGCCGTCGATTTCAACCGGAGCAATAGACTGGTCAATATCTCCAATGCTCAAGTAGCCAATGGAGTTTTCATCCCTGGAAATGGCTGCCTTCATGGCCTCGTTAGAAGATACAATTTTAGCGCTATCAGAGATAGAACCCTTTTTAAGGAGTTTTTTCCAGAAAACAGCCCTGGTGCCGCTGGCCTCGTCCAGGGAATAGAGATGGATGGGACTATTTTTTCCACCTACAGCACTCCAACTCCTGATTTTCCCCGCATAAATCTCCTGGACTCGTCTGGCGCTAAGGTTCCTCACTGGATTTGATGGATGTACGACAACAGCCACTCCGTCAATGGCGAAGGCATAAGATTTTAAGCCATATTTGGCTCGTTCTTCGGCACTAAGAGGCCTGTCCGTATTGGCAATATCCACCAAACCTTCACCCACTTTTTGCACACCGACTCCTGAGCCTCCACCGACAATTGTAATTCGAATATCGGGGTTATACATCATTATTCTTTTAGCAGCCTCTTTCATTACCGGGATGTGGACTGTGCATCCAGCAATATCAATTTTCCCCTTAAGACCTGCAAAAGCAGCCAGGTATTTGCCTTTGGCCAAAACATTATGCGAACTCAAACTAAGTCCCAAAAGCATTGCCAGGACAAAATAAACTAGACTTTTTCGCATGACTCCTCCCCGATGTTAACTCCCCATAAGGCCGCGCCAAGTGCCCCGATCAGATCTGGTTCCCGGGGCACTATGGGACGAAATTTTAATTCTTCTTCCAGCAGATGCACTACACAGGGATTATGGGCAACTCCACCGGCAAAGACCAGAGGAGGAGTCAAGCCCACTCTTTTTAACATATTCACAGATCTTTTTACTATGGAGTGATGTAATCCCAGGGCAATGTTTTCAGGTTGTTCTCCTTTGGCCATGAGAGAGGTGGCTTCTGTTTCCGCAAATACCGTACACATGCTGTTGATGGTCAAGGCTTTGTTTCCTTTCAGGGCATAATCTCCGAACTCATGGACAGGAATTTGAAATACATTTGCTGTAAATTCTAAAAATTTGCCTGTACCCGCTGCACAACGGTCATTCATTTCAAACTTGAGCACCTTTCCATTGGAAGACAAAGATATGGCTTTGGTATCCTGGCCGCCAATATCAAGGATCGTTCTGGCCTGGGGATAAAGTTTATAGACTCCCTGGGCATAGGCCTTGATTTCAGTGATGGTAAATACCGGGACCCCCAGGTCCATTTTTTCCACCAGGCCTCGACCATAGCCCGTGGCCACAGCCATTTGGAAATCAAGGCCCGTAAATAGTTTTTTTAGTTGATTTACAGGATCAAAGGTGGTGGGAAGTTTGCGTTTAAAAAGCACTTCTTCCCCCTTTAATATAACCACCTCCATGGATCTGGAGCCTATATCAATGCCGGCGATCTTCATTTTGCTTGCCATAACTATAAGAGCCTGTGGCCAAACCCTATTTTAATCATTGATTGAAAGTCTTGGTTTCTGAAATGCATTACAAACGGCTTGGGTAACCCAATCTTGACGAAGCTTGCGCAATAACAGAGCATCGGGAGAAATGGGCTAAACATTTTGCGACATTGACCATAATTTTCGATAATAAAAAGAATATTTATTTACCCAAAAAATCTCATTATGCTCTGTCCGCAAGCGAGCCTTTTACCCCGTTGAATCCAGCGAAGCGGGGCTGGCTTTGCCAGTATTCAACTGGGGTAGATAGGTCCAAGTCTTTGTACCAGCATGAAAGAAATCAAGACTAGAATAAACCATGGAAATTAAGTTGACAAAAAGGTTCGGCCACGGCTCATAAGTTCTTTGTTGTTCCAATTATGGAGTCACCATCTCCACAAAGGCTTCCACTCTGGTTTTTAGCTGCTCTACATCTTCCATGCTGTAGTCGGTTTCAATGGCCAGCATAGGGATACCATTTTCCTGCAAGGCCTTTTCGATTTTTATGCTTTCATGCGCATAGGGCTGGCAGAAAAGGAGGTTGTAGTGGATAACTCCATCTACTTTGAGTTCTTTGGCCAGAGAAATAATGTTGTCCAAGCGTTCCTGGTTAGGAGTAAAACAAGCGCAGTCAATTTTTAGATATCTGTCCACAATGGCTTCAATCATCTCTTCCAGGCTCTCACCGGATTCATCCACGAGATCTCTGGTATTTCTGGTGCCAATACATGATTCCTCGCCCACGACCACAGCTCCGGAGCCTTCTATGATGTAGGGCAATTTCCAGTTAGGCACGGCCATGGGACAACCTGAAAGAAGCAGGCGCGGGGTGTTTTCCGGAACTACGCCCTGACTGGCCTTAATTTTTTCTTCCAACTCGTCGCAGAGTTCGTTGATTTTTTGGGTAAAGCGGACCGGGTCGTCATAAAAACTGATTTGATTGATGAGAAGGACGTCCCGACCAGAAATGGGAGTAGGTATAACTGCCCGAAGTTTATTCAAACGCTGCAGTACCCGCCTCTTGTCATTGACTATTTTTATGGCCTTTTTCAGCTTCTCAGCAGTAATCTTGTTTCCTGTAAGCTCTTCCAGTTTGTCTTTGTAGCGCAATATTTCTGTTTTCCATAGGTCCCGGTCACTGGCATTTTTCTGCTGTGGAACCTCCATAACATACATGGGCACATATTGGCCAAAGGTCTCGTAGGCCTTTTTTTTGCCATCGCAGGTGGTTTCGCCTACAACCAGGTCGCAAGATTCGGTAAATGGACATAACCTGGCCAATTTGAAGCCAATAAAAGACTTGATCAGGGCACAGGTATTTCTGGGAACAATCTTTTCCGCTTCTTCCTTGCCTGCCTCAGCACCTGCACACAGGCCTACCTGAATGGCATTAGCCGCCAGGGTTAGTTCTTCCGGGACAAAAATACAGAAAGTGCCAATAACTTTTTGGCCATTTTCTTTGGCCTCTTGGAGTTCTTTTATGCGTAGGCCATGCACTTCAGAAAGAACAAAATCTAAATATTCCATGCCCTTGAGCCTGTTTTGTTGAGAGAGGTAAATGTCGCCGTAAAATTTCCCCAAGACTTCCAGCAGGGCATCATGGGCATCTAGGTCGAGATTGAGCTTTTCCCACATCTTCGTGTATTCATTGCTCATAGTCATCCTCCTTAAGGAGCTTAAACAGATTAAGGTGATTTTTTAACTACCTAAAATAAAACGGACCTTATGCCTACTGGAAAGTTTTTTTCAAATAGAAAAAAATAATACTTTTTTAAGTTTTGAATAGAAAATTTCTAGAGTTGTTTTGTAGGGGGGAAAATAATTTTTTAGTTGAAGGTATGAAAATCAGGATTTTCAATCTGGTGGTCAAAATATGGTTTGGCCAGAGATTCTTAACAGGTGAAAGAGGGCGTATGCGCTATACACTGTTTTTTGAGAAGCCTTAATTTTGGCATTCCATCTGCTGATTGTTTTTTCTCTTCACCTACTCACCCACTCTCCTACTCAACCACTCAACCCAAGTGCAGCTATCGGATGCACCCCCAAGCGTGGGTCTGCGGTTAAAAATAAAAGAGGGGTTCAACTAAGCAACCCTTACCCCGTCCCCTTAATTCCTACCCCTTAAATTAAACAGGTGCAGATACTGGATACGCCCGGTAATGAACTTCATGATCGTCCTCTTACCAGGCTTAAAGCATCTGTACTCCTGCATAGGCCGCTACTCCTACTAAAACGCTGATACCGGGATTTTTCCAGGCAAAATGTGATATCAATACCGCAAGCAAAGCCAACCCCACACGAAAACCATCATGAAACGAGACATTCGTTGTTAGCGGTGTGATGGAAATTACAAATAGCGCAGCAATCAGGGAAGGGCCAATATATTCGAGCAACTGCTGGATTATTTTGCGTGGATTCTGAAGCGCCTGCTGTCTTTTTAGCGTCAGTACAAGGGGTATTAGACGAGAGAGATATGTGCCCACGGCCAGAAAGAATACAGCAATTAAGATTTTTTCCATAATTTACTTCCTGATAGTCCTGCTAAAGGTCCGATAATAGCGGCAGCAATTATCCCGTAAGCTGACAGGCCGGCCAGATTGAAGGCCAAGGTTGTCAGTACCACGGCCACTATAGGGATTAGAGTATGTTTTTTCAGCATAGGCAGGAGAAGACCGAAGAAGAGGGCCGCCGGTGCAAAGTTCAGGGCAGGAGCGAGCAGGGGAGAAAGATCAAGCAAGGCAGCACTGCCCACGCTACCGATCCATGTGCCTATAACCCACGATGAATATGCCCCTGTCTGTATGCCCAATAGCCACCAAGTGCGCGAGTCCGGCTGGATCTGGCGCAGGCGTACCAGTGCAGTGGCAAAGACTTCATCGGTCAGGCCAAAGGAAATGAGTGGAATCTTTTGTCGGCTAGTGCCCTTGAGTAAGGGCGCAATTGCTGGGCCGTAAAGGACGTGGCGCAGGTTGAGGCCAAGGGAAATAAGGACGGTGGTCATTATGGAAGCTCCTCCCTTGACGAGCTCTACCAGAGCAAATTGGCTACCGCCCGCAAAGACCAGTATGGAAACCAGCAGGCTCAAGCTGGCATTTAACTCAGCTCCCCGCGCTGATACTCCGAAAGCAACCGCAACCGGCAGGTAGCCAAGGACAATGGGAATACTATCCCAGAGTCCATGCATATATGCTGTTTTAGATGTCATAATGGCCTTGCTCATCTGACTGTATCCGGGGGGTAAGTTACAACCAGCACCGCCGAGGCCGGCTTGGTTAACGCTACATAGATATGGGGACAGTCGGCATTGAAGGTATATGTTTCGCCAGCGCTGACCTTCTTCGGGGCATTAGTTGGACCGGTTAAGATATATCCCTTTAACACAGTGATTTGTTCAACAACACTGGAAGAATGTGGCTCTGCCTCCCGGCAACCATGAGGCTCCAGAGTCATGTGATAGGCATCGATAGGAGGCGGGCCGTCAGAATGTTCAATTAAACGAACACTAACACCACATTCGCTTATAGTGCTCGGTTTGCCTTCGCCAAAGTTAACAACAAGTTTACCGAATGGGACTTCCAATGCGTCGGCCAGCATCCAGAGGGTAGATATTGTTGGGTTGCCTTCGCCATCTTCGAGGACAGAGAGAGTTGCCTTGGATATACCGGCACGTTTTGCAAGGTTGCTAAGGGATAACCTGCGTTTATTGCGCAGATGTTTCAGGCGCTTTCCAATAATCTGTCGAATATTCCGTGTCTTATCCATTATATTTACCTTGGTTTTGTATAATGTACAATTTGTTCGATATAAAGAACAAAAGGGCGCCTGTCAATTCCGTTAAACTATTTTGCCAATCTTTGACAACGTATTGATGAAATTGTAATTTTTAGGAAAAAGATATCGTTTGTTCGTTTGGCTATTGTGAATTACTGAACAAAAAGGTTCGATAGCTCTTAAATATTACCATCAAAGAGCTTGTGGCCGAACCTTTTTATCAACTTAATTTCTATGCTTTATTCTAGTCTTGGTTTCTTTCATGCTGGTACAAAGACTTGGATCCATCTAAAACTTGCTTGCGGACAGAGCATAATGGGATACTTTGGATAAACAAATATTCTTTTTATTATCGATAGTTATGGTCAATGTCGCAAAATATTTAGCCCATTCATCCCGATGCTCTGTTCTTCCACAAGCTTCGTTAAGATTGGGTTACCCAAGCCGTTTGTAATGCATTTCAGAAACCAAGACTTTCAATCAGCGGTTAAAATAGGGTTTGGCCACAGGCTCCAAAGACTTTGCGGTCGGGTGCATCTGATAGCTGCACTTGCTATGTATGAAAGCTTATATTTTAACCGCAGACGCACGCAGATGGACGGGGGCAAGAGCACCCGGCGACTTGCCGGTCGCGTTGCTGTCCCGGCATGTAAGGCCGTCAGGTTTTTGTTCGGCAAAGTCTGCCGAACAAGAATGTCTGCGTTAGTCTGCGTGGGTCTGCGGTTAAAAATAAAAGAGGGGTTTAAGTAAGCAATCCTTACCCCGTACCCCTTAATTTCTACCCCTTAAATTAGCCTTTTTCCCGACAGGTGCAGATATCGGTCCGCCCCTTTGTGGTTTCTCTCTAAACGTTTTTTTGTGAGAATAATTTTTTCCCTAGCTCGAATTTTCGAGGGCTTAAAAATCGCAGGTGAAATTTGATTATTAGATCTAAAAAAACAGAAGGAGAGAACTCTAATGCGAGCAGCAGCTTATTATCTGATTTCTTTTTTCATGTTGATAATTTATATATCTCAAGTTTCTCACCAAATAAGCGCAAGCAATATTCATTGTTTAATAGTTTCATTGCTAATAATATTTGGATTTGGATTATTTCTCAGGCATTATCTGATTGAATTTATAGTCAATAAAGCTGATTACTCTACTCAAGTACTAAGACAGTTTATTACAGAATTAGCTGTTTTTGTAGTTATGGGTATTGTGTTTATGATTTATGTAAGTCCGTTTTTCACATTTTCATATGAAATAAAGTTTGCTCCGGCATTTATAATTATGGGTCTGTTTACGGCAGTAGAATTTTCTTTAAAAAGAGAAAGGCAGTTAATAAGATATTGCGTACGAACAAAAAAACATATTGATGTTCATGGCAAATATTTACCTGTGCCAATAAAACTTATGATAATATCAATTATATGTATTGCGTCTGTTACATTTGTTATGACAACGGTTGTAAATAAAGATATTAAATGGTTAATTACTCTGCAAAAAAGTGGTTTATATTTGGATCAGCATATTATAGTCATCCTTAAAATGTCAATTATTGCTTTTATTTTTCTTGCTTTAATTATTAATCTTATTCATTCCTATGCTAAAAATTTAAGAATGCTTTTAAATAATCAAAACAACGCATTAAAATCATTGTATTCAGGAAATATGAACGTTGAGGTGCCAATCTGCACTAATGATGAATTCGGATCGATGGCTTATTATACAAACAAAATGATTAGAAAGTTACGTCAATATACCAATGAGCTAAAAGCTTCCAAAAAGGTAACAATCCTATGTTTATCATCTTTAGCTGAAAGTAGAGACAACGAAACAGGTGCCCATATCCTTCGTACAAAGTTTTATGTTTTGGCACTGGCGAGAAAGTTAAAGAATCATCCTCGATTTTCTGCTTTTCTTGATGATGAAACCATAAATTTACTGGGTAATTGTTCACAATTGCATGATATTGGAAAAGTGGGAATTCCTGACTCTATATTGCTTAAACCAGGAAAGTTAACGCCAGAGGAATTTGAAATCATGAAACGACACACTATCATCGGACGAGATGCCTTTTTAGCTGCGAAAAAAAGGCTGGGGTCAGGAACAACCCCGTTTTTAGAACTAGCTCAAGAAATAGTTTATACGCATCATGAAAAGTGGGACGGGACAGGATATCCACAAGGTCTTAAAGGGGAAGAAATACCTATCTCAGGAAGAATAATGGCTTTGGCAGATGTATATGATGCCCTGATTAGCAAAAGAGTCTATAAAAAAGCTTTTACCCACGAAAAAGCAAAGGAAATAATTATTTCTGAACGAGGTAAACACTTTGATCCGGATATTGTAGATGCATTTCTAGCTGTTGAAGAGAAATTTAAAAGGATTGCTCATGTATATATAGATTCGGGTGCATCCGATGACTGCACTTTGGGTGAGTAGGTGAGTGGACAATCTTTCATAATTTTTTCAATCCTGGTTTCTTTCATGCTGGTGCAAATGCCTGGACCCATCTATAGCTTGCTTGCGGACAGAGCATAATGGGGTCTTTGGGATAAATGAACATTCTTTTTATTGTCGATAGTTATGGCAAATAGTCCCGGATATTTAGCTTTGTCACCCCGATGCTCTGCTTATCCGCAAGCTTCGTCAAGATGGTTTACCCAGCCCTTTGCAATGCTTTCAAGAAACCGGGATTTTCAATTTTGTGGTCAAAATGAGGTTTGGCCACAGACTCGAATGAGATGCATTTGGCCGCATTGATTTAACCGGCACTTTGCTTAGGCGTGAGGTTTTACAGGAAAAAGTGATTATCTGTAGGATACTAAAACCACCTGACAGAGTGGGGAGAGAAAGATATCCATACCTTTCTCCCGGGATAAAGTGAGGTCTGGTGAACCTGTTCTTGTGTAAGTCTGGCAGTGAAAGAGAGTTCCTCTAGAGTAAGGGTGGCCAGTATGTCCCCTGTGCTTTTTTCCAGGCTTAAACGACCCAATGTGCAGCACAGAACATTGTTTTTTGGATCTGCGTCTGGTCGGTCCCAAATAAGAGTGACAGCGTCAGGGTCAATAATCGCCACGTCCTTTTCCTTGGAAGAGGGGGGAGAGACGATACATTTTTGTCCGTTCTGAAGCCTTTTTTCCCAGAATCCGCTGGATGACCTGACCCACGGGCCAAAGATCACGTTGCCGACGCCAGAACTGATGATATGGCCTTTGAAGAGGTGCAAGACGGTATCGCAGGTTTCATGCAGCCAGGACCAGTCATGGCTGGCAATGACCAGGGTCGTTTCCCACTCCTGGCGTGCCCGCAGGGAAGCCTCCTGAATACGATGCGCACTGGTCACATCCACGCTTGCTGTGGGTTCGTCCAGGAGCAATACCTTCGGTTTCAAAACCAGCCGGCTTGCTAAAGCCACACGTTGGGCTTCTCCACCTGAAAGGGCGTACCAGGGACGGTTGACAAAGTCTTCCGGTGACAATCCTACCCACGAGAGAGCTTCGTATATACGCTTTCGCTGATTTTTCTTTTCCCCTCTTATGTTCAGTCCGTAGCAGAGATTTTCATAAACTGAGCGTTTCAAAAGATAAGGTTTTTGCGTTAGTAAAGTCACCTGGAAGCGAGCAGGGTTAGAAAACGGTTCCGCGATTTGACCCTCAAAAAAGATTTTACCTTGAGTTGGTCTTTCAACCAGAGCCAGGAGCCTCAAAAATGTGCTTTTGCCGCTGCCATTGGGCCCTACTAGCCCTACAATACTCCCTCGCTGGATGGATAACTCTTCGATTTGAAGGACCGGTTTGTCCTCGTAGTAGTGGTGTAGTTTTTTAATTTCGTAAAGAGTCTGGGTCGGTTTCATGTTCTCTTTCGCAAAAATATAAGAAAGGAATTAACGAGAAAAGCTATCAGCACGAGAACAAGCCCCAGGGCGATACCCATGGCAAATTCTCCTTTTCCCGTTTCCAGAGCTATGGCAGTAGTGATGGTTCTGGTATTCCATTTAATGTTACCACCCACCATCATTGAGATACCCACTTCAGTCATCACGCGGCCATAAGCCGTGACCGCAGCCGCCAGGACGCCGTAACGGGCTTCCCATAGGCTAGTAAGGAGTAACTGGCGCCTATTGGCTCCCAGGGTCATCAAGGTTACACGCAACTGGCTGTCCAGACTTTCCACTGCAGTAGCTGTCAGAGCAATGACAATGGGCAAAGCCAGGATGGTCTGACCGATGGCGATGCCGGGCAGGGTAAAAAGAAGCTCCCAGTCCCCCAGGGGACCACGGTGAGACAAGAAAGCATAAACCAGAAGGCCAATCAAAACTGTTGGGAAGGCCAAAAGTGTATTAACTACCGACAACGCCAGTTTTTTACCCGGAAAATCTGTGTATCCCAGCAAAAAACCGGGAACTATTCCCAGTGCCAGACTGGCGCACATAGAGTAACTGGAAACGCGAAGGGTGGCAATGATGGCAGAATAGGTTTCCTCATGGCCGGTTATGAGTAATTGAAAAGCTTTAATCAAGCCTTCTAAAATGTAATCCATAAATTTTTTCTGAAGAGAAAATTATGTCTTATAAAGTTGTAAAAATAAATGTGGCAGACCAGGAAAGCCTGCCACGTATGCCAAGGAAGTTGCTCTTACTCTGTTTTGGCATTGGGTGTAAACAACTGTTTGCCCATGAGCCTGAAATCAGCGATGGCTTTTTGGGCTCTAGGAGAAGCCATCCACTTGGAAAATATTTTTGCCAGATCGTTTTTGACTTTCTTGCATCTCTCAGGGTTAACTTCCAAGACGCTATATTGATTTAAGAGTTCTTTATCCCCTTCAACCAGAATTACCAAAGAGGGTTGTCCCTTCATGATTGCTTCATATTTGATGTAAGTTCCCCTGTCTGTCAAAGTGTAGCCCTCACGCTCCACTGCCACATTAATGGTAGCCAGCATTCCTTGTCCAGTCTGGATGTACCAGGGTTCCTTGTCCAGGTTAGATATGCCCGCAGCCTTCCACAGTTTTTTCTCTTTTTTGTTGGTTCCCGAATTATCTCCTCGGCTTACAAAAGGTGCTTTCTTTTCAGCCAACTTGACCAGGGCCTGGGTAGCGGAAAGCCCTTTGATTCCAGCCGGATCTTGTTTGGGTCCGATGATGACAAAGTCGTTGTACATAATCTCCCGGCGGTTGATACCATACCCTTGCTCCACGTATTTTTTCTCCGCAGCAGGGGCATGCACTAGAAGAACGTCCACATCGCAGTTTTTTCCTAGTTCAAGGGCCTTACCAGTACCAACAGCCACCCATTGTAACTCGATGCCCGTATCTTTTTTAAAAAGAGGGGCCAGCACGTCCAACAAACCTGTATTGTCGGTGCTAGTAGTTGTGGCCATGCGTAACACTTTCTCTTGTGCATGGCTGAAGCCGAAAAAAGCAAACGTGAGTAACAGAGTCATAAAAACAATAGCCGTCTTTGTCCTCATACCTTTCTTCACAGTAACCTCCTAACTTTTTATTGGTTTATGTTATATTATTTTAAGTTACTACAAGACCCCTCTGTTGAAGAAGTAAAAAGAGTGTATATATTTGAGATTATTGGAACTCGGTTGTTCGTCGGTTACTATTCACCCTGTGAATTTTTTAAACTATTCTATAAAGAAAAAAAGTATGGTAAGTAGTTTTTTGCAGGTGTAATTTTATGTCTAAAATGATACAGAAGGGTTCTGTTTTAGAGAAAACTTTTGAAATGTCAAGAGGTTTATCACTAAAAGTGGAAGGATAAGACTTTCCGAGAAAAAATTAAAACCGACCCCTCAAAATACAAGGGTAAGTGAGCTTTTAATAGGGTGTACCCGATAGCTGCATTTGGGTTGAGTGGTTGAGTAGGAGAGTGGGAGAGTAGGTGAAGAGAAAAAACAATCAGCAGATGGAATGCCAAAATTAAGGCTTCTCAAAAAACAGTGTATAGCGCATGCACCCTCTTTCACCTGTTAAGAATCTGTGGCCAACCCATTTTAACCGCTGATTGAAAGTCTTGGTTTCTGAAATGCATTACAAACGGCTTGGGTAACCCCATCTTGACGAAGCTTGCGGAAAAACAGAGCATCGGGATGAATAGGCAAATATTTTACGATATTGACCATAACTATCGATAATAAAAAGAATATTTGTTTGCCCAAAGTATCCCATTATGCTCTGCCCGCAAGCAAGTTTTGAGAACAGGTCCAAGTCTTTGTACCAGCATGAAAGAAACCAAGACAGGAATGAACAGTGGTAATCGAATTGATAAAAGACTCGGCCACAGGCTCTATAGATGGATCCGGGCATTTGCACCAGCATGAAAGAAATCAGGATTGAAAAAAATTATAAAAAATTATCCTCTGAGTAAGGTTTGGTCACAGACTCTAATGCCCTGGGGATGTGTTGTATAATCTCTTCAATCTGAGTGGCAGGGGTAGGTTTGGCGTAATGACCAGCCAGCCGATTGGCTTTGGCTGCAACCACGCAGGCCTTTTCTATCTCCATTCCAGAATGGATCAAGGCGGAGACCATTCCCGTTATGGTATCACCGGTACCGCCAATGGCCTCCATGGCTTCTTCTGTTGGGCCTTCTATACTGGCCAAGATTCTGCCTTGGTGGGCCACATGGTCCTGCTTGCCTTTAACCAGCAAATAGCGTGCTGCGTTCTGATGTTTGTATGCCCGGGTAATCAGATCCTGGGCCTGGTTGTCTTCATGGAGAATAAAACCGCGGGTGTAAAAAGGATGTGGAGCCTCTTCATCGGCCAGAAAGGCCAGTTCTCCTATGTCTGGGGTAAACAGGTCGTATTCTTCAGCCTGACCGCTCATCTTGGCCGCGTACATGAAGCCGGCGTCGGCAATCAAAGTGGGTTTGGGGTCTATTTCCTGGAGAGCGAATAAAACCCGGTTGTGCCAGTCCACATCTGGTTGTAGATAGTGAAAGGTTACGGTGCTAAGGTCTAAATTTTTAACCTCGTTTTCAAGATACGCATACAATTTGCGGCTACCATGACCAAGACCTATGTCCCCCACCAGCAAAGCCAAAGGCTCTGGTAAACCTAAAACCTGGCAAGTTTTACACACCGCACCCAAAAGAGCGGGTGTGCCTCTGCTCACTTCTACTTCCCGGTCTTTAAGGTGGATCTTGCCTTGTTTTAAGGTGACTTTTCCTATTGTCAGGGGAAAATCCTGGTCTGGAACTGTTCCCACTATCCCAAGCATAGCCTTTTCATCTCCTTAAAAGCCAATTCAAGGGCATATCCGCAAAGTGTATGTCCAATATCTCTTGGGTGAGGGGCGTCTTGCAAGTTCTTGCCACATAAGTTTTTGGCCAGATATGGCACATCCGGACAACCCCCTCCGGAGACATTGACAATGGTCAGGGTCTTTTTATCAACGGTCAATTTCATATTGGCTGCCCGGACCATGAGCCAATCTCCAAAATCCTTAACATGAAATAAATCTACAGGCTCAAGTAATGGGCTGTTTACAGGTACGACCTCTTTTGGAGTTAAACTGGCATTGCGCAGAGAGCGGAGGATGTTTAGCTCCTCAATCAAAGGGAATTCTATGACCAGGTCACACCCGGTGCGAATCTCAGGTGGCGGCCCCATGACCTTGATCTCCCAGCCGGAAGATTTAAGGGTACTTTCTGCTCGGATGACCTCGCTGGTGTGATTAAAGACGAGAATTCCCCGATCCCATTTGGGACCGCTTTTTTTAGAGGATGGCTTTTTTCTAAATTTAAAAAACATACGGTGTGAAAATGAGTTTTGATGATTTGAGTTTAAACTTTATAGCAAAGCGCATGGACATAGTCCATGCGCTTTGCTTCTTGTATCGAGAAACACTCCTCCAATCACACAACTCGTTATTTTTCAAGAATTATTTTGTACTCATCATTTTCTGTTTCGATTTCTTTTACTTGCCACCCTTGACTGCCGGCAGCGCGGATTACATTTTCCCTGGAGGTATCAGTATCCACCAGAACTATTAATTCGTTACTTGAAGTTGTTTTAATTGCATCCATAACCAGGAGAACGGGTTGCGGGCAGGATAGTCCGCGTGCATCAATCGTTTTCGCTGTTTCGCTCATTGTTCCCTCCCTATCTCAAATCACGAATTACGCTTTCTTGCGCATGGTGAAGCCAATAAACAGACAAACTAATAAACCAATAATAACCGCGGCCATACCGTGAGGACCAATTCCCTTGGGTGAGCTGGCCAGACCGAAATTATGGGCAAAACCGGCGCCAACTATCATACCCAGAACAAACACGGCTGCATCCCCATCTCCTTCACCGGCCATAAATAACTGCCTGCCAGGACAGCCTCCTGCCAGGGCAAAGGCCAGTCCAGCCAGAACCATTCCGGCAAAATTCCATAAGGTCATGGAATGGGCCACAGGTTGATTGGCAAATCCCGGATTAAACTGTCCCAGGATCAAATTGGTGACAAAAGCCATCACTACTAGGGCAACTATTCCTGAGAAAAGATAACCTTGCCTGAACAAGATCAAATCCCGAATGGCTCCCATGGTGCAAAAACGGCTTTTCTGGGCCAAAAAGCCGATCAAAAGTCCAACGCCAAGGGAAATGGCTAAAGGAGCGTGCATGGCTCCTGGTCCTTTTATGCTGTAAAAAAGGACTCCGTTTTTGGTCTGTCCTGGGATTTGAGGAAAGATAAGCATGAGCAGGAGAAAACCTAGCATAATCAGGGGCAGGATAAGTCCGACAGAAGTATAGGTTTTTTGTGCCCGTCCAAGGTTATAGCCCTTTTTAAGAAACAAAGTGCCAATCCAGATACCGAAGGCGAGGCCGATTAATCCAGCAATAGCATTTCCGTCACCTCCGGCCAGGCGAAGCAAGGCACGCCAGGGACATCCTAAAAAGACCAGGGCGCCGATCATGGCAAATGCACCCAGGACAAAGCGGACAATAGGGGCAGAACCGGCCCGCGGTCTAAATTCGCGAAAAATTAAAGCGGCAATGAGTGCTCCAAGTACAAAGCCTATAATCTCCGGCCGCATGTATTGGACTACTGCTGCGCGGTGCAGGCCCAGGCTGCCTGCAATATCCCGCTCAAAACAGGCCACGCAAACGCCCATATTGGCAGGGTTCCCCAACTTTTGTAATAACGGGGCCAAGATGCCAATGACACTACCCACCAGGATAATTCCCGAGCGGCTACCCAAAAAGTTGTTCAGTTTCTTCATATATACCTCCCTAGTTTAAGTTTTATGTCTATAGAGTTTGGAGTCAGTTTGAGATGTTTGTGTGGTGAGCTTTTTATGTTAGCTTGCGAGTTGTTCCTGCTATTACAAAGGTTATATATCTTGTACGGATGAACTCTCTATTGAAGAGTAAACAGTCTTAAAAGGAAAGAAATCGACTTCCTATATGCGCGTTAAATATTAATTTTTCAAATTAAATTTTCTAATCAAAAATTAAGTTTTTAATAGAAAAAAATGTTCGTACGAAAATCATTTTTTTACTCCGTCCTGACAACTAACCATACGAAATCGTTTTCAAACTTCAGCATAACAATGTGTTAAATCGGAACGAATTTCTAGTGATTATTTATTTTTCCAAAAGCACGGTTTTTGCGTGTGCATACGATAGCTTCACTTTAGAGACTTTTTTTCTTTGGCCTACTCAACTACTCAGCTACTCAACCACTAAACCAAGGTGCAGCCGTTCTTGCGGCGATATTTCTTGTCTTCACATTAAAAAACATTCATTGTATGGTTTGAATTTTAACCATGAGACGAAAACTTTTTATAAATAATATGTCCTTTTTACGGCGTTATTACGGGCCATTAGCCCTGGTCTTTTTAGGAGCCTGCGAAGTGCTTCTCTTTTTAGGGGAGCCATTGGTAGGGCAGTGGTTTTACCTCCTTGCCTGGTGGCCCTATATCTTTTTTGTGGATTGGGTGGTCAAAAGACGTACCGGCAATTCCCTCCTTATGGACCGCGCAAGGGAATTTTTGTGGCTCATACCCTGGTCAACCTTTTTCTGGCTTATCTTTGAATGGTTCAATCTTTTTCTCGAAAACTGGCACTACGTGAACATCATTTCTTCTATCCATCTAAGGTGGGCTGGTTATTTTCTCTCCTTTGGCACAGTGCTTCCCGGTCTTTTTGAAACCTACGAGTTCCTTGCCTCCTATAAAATTTTCAGCGACCGCAATGTAAAACCGATCCGGGATGCTAAAAAACTTTATCCATGGTTTCTTATCCTGGGGGCGCTGTTTTTGGTCCTGCCCCTGGCCTACCCACGATATTTTTTCCCTTTAATCTGGGGAGCCTTTGTATTTCTCCTGGAGCCGGTGAACCATGCCCTTGGCGCACCTTCTCTTTTACGTGAATGGGAAAAGGGGTCTTTGAGAAAATTCTTTTTACTCCTCTTTTCCGGCCTTATTTGCGGGGTTTTGTGGGAGTTCTGGAATTTTTGGGCACAGAGCAAATGGATATACACCGTGCCCTTTGTAGGGGATATCAAACTCTTTGAGATGCCAGTGGCCGGTTTTTTGGGTTTTCCGCCCTTTGCCGTGGAATGCTACTGCCTGGTATCCTTTTTAAGTATCTTCCGTAAGGGACGGACTTGGGAACGAGACAGGGCATGCATTGGCGCAAAGACTTCGCTGACGCTAAAAGTTTTTGCCTTTATATTACATCTTCTTTTCTATGCATTCATGTTTTACGCCATTGATATTTATACCGTGAAAAGCTATCTATAACTCCCTATGTAAATTTACCCTATGGAGCACCTTATTCTGACTCTCGACGCAGACGTGATGAAGAAATTGATATTCTTAACATGTTGTGTTTACAGGCAATACTAATCTTTGTTTTCTTTTTTGCTCAAACTGAAGTACAGAATAATTAAATCCTAAATTTTGCAATTTCTTCACGGCAAATAGTTTGAGATTGCTTCGTCGTTTCGCTTACGTTCGCTCTTCGAATGACAGGATGAGCGCTATGTCATTGCGAGGGCAGCGAAGCTGACCGTGGCAATCTCACTCAGTTGGTGAAAAGTATAATCGCCAAAGAATATTATTGTATTGTTTTAAGGTGGTTGCTGTAAAAATCAGTCAAAATCGTAAAATTTAGGTAAATGAGGAACGGGTGCATCCGATAGCTGCACCTGCTATTTATGAAAGCTTATATTTTAACCGCAGCTCCACTGAGGAACTAGAGAAATTCCATCAAGTAATCCTATTACTATCTATCTATTATGCGTTAAAAGGGATATCAATGAGCAAGTATAGTTGGGATGCAGAAGATTATGCCAAACACTCGTCAGCTCAACTGGGTTGGGCCAGAGAGTTAATATCCAAGCTTAATCTGAACGGGGATGAAAATATTTTAGACATTGGTTGTGGTGACGGCAAGGTGACTGCCGAAATAGCAGCAAATGTACCTAACGGCTCTGTAGTTGGTGTCGATAATTCTGAATCAATGATTGACTTAGCAGAGACTAATTATCCAGCTACAAAATATCCCAATCTTTCTTTCCAGCTTGCGGATGCACAGAAGTTGCCGTTTGAACAGAAGTTTGAAGTCGTCTTCTCTAATGCTGCCTTGCATTGGGTTATTGACCATATCCCAGTACTTGAGGGTATTTATAAAAGTCTCCGTCCAGGAGGAAGAATTCTTCTTCAAATGGGGGGGCAGGGTAACGCTGCTTCTGTTATTTCTGTATTGGATGAAGTAAAAGCTGAAGCTGAATGGTGTTCATATTTTAAAGACTTTGAATTCCCTTACGGTTTTCATTGTCCAAAAGATTATAAAAGGTGGTTGAAATATTCTGGCTTTAACCCCATCCGTGTCGAGCTTTTTACTAAAGATATGATTCATGAGGGACGCTCTGGATTAGCTGGCTGGATAAGAACAATTTGGTTGCCTTACACACAACGAATTCCCAAACAAAAAAGAGAAGTGTTCGTTGATGAAATTGTAAATCGGTATATTCAGAAGAATCCACCTGACTCAGAAGGAAAAATTTATGTTAAAATGGTTAGGTTAGAAGTTGAAGCCATAAAAAATGCATAAGAACAACTTCGTCTCGAAGCGAACGGGCGAGAGAGGTTGTTTTTCAACAGGTATAGAAAAGAAACAGATCACAGGGTTCAGGGGTTATGAAAAAAGTAATTTTTAATTCAAAAGAACTGATTCCTTCTAAAATTGTTTGTATCGGTAGAAATTATGTTGAACATATTAAAGAGTTAAATAATGAAATCCCGTCTTCAATGGTAATTTTTAACAAACCAAATTCATCAATTTCACATGAACTTTACTGGATAAGTGAAGATTGCCATTTTGAAGGGGAAATCTGTTTTGTCATTGAAAAAGGAGAGATTGCCGGGGTAGGATTTGGTCTTGATCTGACAAAACGTGAACTGCAAACCAAATTAAAGTCAAAAGGTTTACCCTGGGAGAGGGCAAAGGCTTTTGATAATTCTGCTGTTTTTAGTGAGTTTGTAAAGTTTGACGGTGATTTTAAGTCTTTAAGACTAGAGCTTTTAATCAATGATAAATTGCTTCAGTCCGGTGGATATGACCTGATGATATATAAACCTGCTGAAATTTTAAAAGAGATAAAGAGTTTTATGAGCTTAGAGGATGGCGATATCGTTATGACTGGTACTCCAAAAGGAGTCGGAACTTACAAAACCGGTGATAAATTTGTAGGCAGGATTTATTCTGATGAAAAAATTTTAATTGAGAAAACTTGGATAGCCAAATTATTACCTAAACCTTAAAAATCCACATCTATTTCAATCCTGGTCTTATCTTTACACGTGATAAACTTTAGGTTTGAAAATACTCTCTTAAAAATTTCCCATTTGAATTTTGGCAGCCTATGAAAGCTCTGGCCATTATAAGCATACAGGGCCTTTTCCAGGATGAGTCTGTTTAAAATGGTCAGGCCGAGATCAAATCGTTTGTTTGATGCCTGTTTCATGCAAAGAACCTGGCTGAGCTTGATATTCTCCTTGCCGGAGATTGATTTCAGGAAGTTGATAATACGCGTGCAAATAAACAGAGAATAAAGATCTTCGCGACTAAAATTTTGCGTTTCTATGGCCATTGCCGTGGATCTGGCCAGAAAAAAATCCTTTTCAGCCAAGGGGGCAAACTTTTGGGCAATCTTTGAGCCCGGTGCCAGGTAGAACAGGGATGGGCCGATAAGCACGGGCTGGCTGGTCAGGAAGGCGAGGGTCTTGATCATGGAGGCCAGACTTTCCTGCGGAAGCCCCAATATCTGGTAGGCAACCATGTGGAAACCGAGCTCGAAACCTTTGTTCACGACCTGTGTAAATTTTTCAACCGTATGCGGCCTGTGGCAGGATTTAAGCACTGACTGGTCAGAGCTGACCAGGGCAAGATTCAGGTCGGTAAAGCCGGCCTGGCGCATAAGAGTCAGCAGTTCGTCATCAAGGTGAAGATAAGAGAGGCCATTCATGGCCACCAACCGGATCTGCCCCGGGGGAAAAGTTTTTTGAATGGCAAGGCATAGATTTTTCATTTCATCCTGGAAGAAAGTGAGGTTATCGTCTTCAAAATCAAAGACCCGATAACCTTGCTCGTAGCGAATTTTCATTTCTTCCAGGATAGAATCTACGGTTCGCTTCCGATATCCCGTGCCAAATGTGGCCCCGACCGAGCAAAAGGAGCATTTATGCGGGCATCCCCTGGACGTGGTTATAAAATAGATGGGGTCTTTGCCCATCCGATACCTGGTCAGGGGAAAATCCGACAGGTCGGGCAGGGGTAGTTTATCCAGATCATAGTTGGATCCTACAGGGTTTAGATGTACCTGCCCATTTTCTTTAAATCCCAAACCGGGTACCCGTGCGTAGTTTTTATCTCCTGTAAATTCCTTTAAAAACTCCACCAGGGGCTTTTCACCTTCCCCTTGGATGATAAAATCAATGCATTCTTTTTTTAAAATTGAATAAGGCTCTGCCGAAACATGGCTGCCGCCGGCAATAACAGGCACAGGGATTCTTTTTTTGATTTCTTGAGCAAGTCTTAGGGCTTCTCTGAAGTATGGAGAGAAGAGAATAGATATCCCCACGAGGTCTGGTTGCTCCTCGGCCACGATCTGCGCGGCCTGGATAAAATCCGCTCCAAAATGGTAATAATGGTAAAATGTGCAGAACGGGCTTGTATCCGGACAGGGGTAGAAGTCTTTCAAATAGGAGAGTTCCCTGGGGATAGGAATAGTTTTGCGGCCAAAGCCATGGTGAAAGTCAAGTATTTTAACTTTTACTTCAGGCAGAAACTTTTGCACAGCTCCCTTCAGATAAGCCAGGCCGATGGGCTGTAGCCGGATGCTGGTCTGGTAAAAGTCCTGAATAGGAGGCTGGACAAGAACGAGTTTCATTTTTCGTTCATTTTCCCTTCGCAAGCGAAGAAGTGAATATTTGGCCCAGGACAAATTCTAGCCTGGGCCAAAGCAATCAGCTCAATAAAAACTATTGTTTACTTTTTTTGGGGATGGGCAGGTACTCAACAGTAGGCATTTTGCGTACGGGCTGAGGGTAAAGGCTTAAGAGCTGTAAAAATTCAGCCGGCATATCTTTAGATACATTTAGGCCCAGCTTTTGGGCTTCCTCAAAGGTGATGGGGTAGTCATGAGTCCATCTGCCTTCGGATAAAGTCTTGGCCAATTCTCTGGCCTTTGCCTGATCAACCTTGCCGTCCAACAGTTCATACACCGCTTCTTCAACCTGTTTAATGGCCTTGGCAGCCACGTCAGCCATGATCAGGCTTTTGTCTTCTATCTTATCGGTGCTTTTTTGCTGGGTAAGTTTGACAATGGATGCCGCAGGGTATTCACCGAGCTGGGGATCCACTGGGCCCAGGACAGATGATTCAGTCATGACAATTTCATCAGCAGCCAGGGCAATCATTGTTCCACCGCTCATGGCATAGTGAGGAACAAAAACCGTGACCTTGCCTTTGTGCTTTTTCAAAGCCCGGGCGATTTGCAACGAGGCCAGAACAAGACCGCCCGGAGTGTGCAGGACAATATCCAATGGCACATCAGGATCGGTCATGTAAATAGCCCGCAAGACTTCCTCGGAGTCCTGGATGTCGATGTATTTAAACACCGGAAAGCCCAGCAAACTCATGGTCTCCTGGCGATGGACTAAAAGGATGACCCGTGATGACCGTTTTTTCTCAATTTTTGCAATGAGCCTTTGCCTGCTGGCCTCCAGCATTCTTTGTTTGAGTACGGGCTGCAGGGCGGATAAAATAAAAAAGATCCACAACAAGTCAAATGGATGCATAAAGTGACCTCCTATAAGTTGCGATAATTAATGAAAATTTCGTCAGGATAAAGCCGACGATACTCTTTTTTGCGCAAGAGGGGTAAAAGGATGATCCCGGCAATAAACCCGCCAATATGGGCCCACCAGGCAATATTGGAACCGTTATTTGCCGATACAATAGCCAGTATTCCGGGAAACAGTTGAGAAACAAACCAACCTACAAGATACAGAACTGCCGGAATCTCAATAAAATAAGGGATAAAGAAAATAGGGATTAAAGTTATTATCCTGGAATACGGAAACAAGATCAGGTATGCACCCATGACGCCGGCAATTGCCCCGGATGCTCCAACAACAGGAATAGTGGAATATAAATCGGTCAGGAAATGGGTCATATTGGCTGCAAGCCCGCAAAGAATATAAAAGATGAGATAACGGAAGTGTCCCAGCCTGTCTTCTACATTGTCTCCAAAGATCCACAAGGCCCACATATTGGAAATAAGATGAAACCAACCCCCATGCAGGAACATATTCGTTAAAAAGGGTGTATAATCCCACGGAGGCAGACCGACAAAAAAGGCCCAGGCTTGATTGGTATATCTGGCCGGGACAAGACCGTACTTGTGGATAAAGGTAATTAAATAGGGTTCGGGTAAAGAAACCTGGATAAAAAAGACCAGGATGTTTACTGCCATAATCGCATAATTTACAAATGGGGTTTCCCTATGGGGAATACTGTCTTTTAGAGGAATCATCTATCCACCTTTACTGACTTTTGGTTGATTGGAGACTATACCTTTAAGGCACAGTTTCTGTAGCCTATATTTGGGAACTAATTTGAATATTGTTTCAGGTCAAGAGGGAGATGTTTCCCGGCCAGGGAACTCATCTAATTTTAAAGAATAATCTCGCGCAAAGACGCCAAGACGCCAAGGGAAAGACATTTTTTATCCGTCTTGAGTTCCAAGCCGAACAAAAACCCCTCGGCCCGACGCGAGGTTTTCTCTTATAAAGATTAGATGCGCTTGCCCTGATACGTTTCCCTTACCACTTAATCCTTAACTCTTACCCCTATCTTATATTTATACTAACCCACCGTGATCTTTACGGATTAAGGTTTACTGTTTTGTTCTTCTATGGTAAAATATTTTTTTAAACTTAAACCTGAATCAATGACAACCAGAGCTTTTGGTCTTCTCCGACCATGGCTCCATGTAAAGTTGGTGTGTAAAATGGATATTCATGTTACCCCAGAGGCCTCACGTTATATTCTTCAAAAAGGAGGACATGTAACAATTTATGTCATGTCCATACAGGGTTGATGAAGTGG
Organism: Desulfovulcanus sp.; assembly: GCF_982781345.1. Classification (NCBI taxonomy): domain Bacteria; kingdom Pseudomonadati; phylum Thermodesulfobacteriota; class Desulfovibrionia; order Desulfovibrionales; family Desulfonauticaceae; genus Desulfovulcanus; species Desulfovulcanus sp. The sequence goes on along the minus strand of NZ_CEYAEZ010000006.1, from coordinate 35,449 downwards.
TACCAAGCTCCCGGCAGTTTGCCTGGGTCAGCCAAAAGACTTGGTAAGTGGACGATTTCATAAAATAGAACAAAGCACATTGACCATCTGGATCCAGGAAAATATTCAATCGGAACCCGGCAAAACAATCTCGATTCACCTTAAGTCACGTCTCTGGTTCAAGCAGCTTCAAATAACCGGAGCCACTCTTGGGGTATTTTCAGATTGAGTTTTGCTAGTTCTCTGGCAGGGGACATCGTGCGTATTCGGTGCCTGCACCTGTCGGGGTAAAGGCTAGTTTAAGGGGGTAGGAGTTAAGGGGTACGGGGTACAAGGAAAGTCATTTGATTTTCCCTTTTAGAGTTGACAACATCCTATTTAACATTTTGCTTACTTCTTTATAAGACTCCTCAAGAGGCGTATAATCCACCTCCGACAAATACTGTAAATCTTTTGCTAAATACAAAAAATACCTTACCTCTTCAAGGGACCCACGTGCATTGAACAAAAATTTAATATATTCCTTTGTTGAATTTCGTGAGTATCCTTCCACAATATTCGCTGGCACCGAAGCTGAAGCCCGTCTAATCTGATTTGTTAATCCGTATATTTCTTTTTTTGGAAATCTGGATGTTACCTTATAAATCTGTAAAACTAGCTCATGCGCTTTCTGCCATACCCTCAAATTTTTCCAATACACTACTTACCCCATTTATTCGTGAACAGTGAATAGATTTTCTATAATCTCTTCTTCTCCCTTTTACCTCTTACCCCTCTTACCCCTTTACCCCTAATATTACCCCTTAATCCTACTTTCCTCATACATCCGGGCTATTTCCTCTGCCATGTCCTGTTTTAGTGAACAAGGTTCCAATACTCTGGCGTTAGCCCCAAATTGCAGTACTTTCATCTTTATCTCTGTAAAATCTGCCACCGGAAGGGTAAGTATTACTCCTTGTTTGGCTGGCTCAAGCTGTTGGTCCTTGTGCCATTTCTGCTCCCTGATTATATTTGCTGCCTTACCTGTAAACAAAATTTTTACCTGCCTGGTTTCTTCCCCCTTAAAAATACCAAAAGCCGAGTCCAGTAGCTTGTCCGGATCGATCCCGATCTCATTTTCTGAACGGCTTTTAATTTTCAGCACACTTGCTGCCCGGATACGCGCGACAAGGAATGTACGCGGCTCTTGTCTTAAATGACAAAACCCCAAGACATACCAGCGGCCTTGATAATTGATAAAGCGTAAAGGCTCTATGATACGTTTGGAAATAGAGCCGTCTGGCTTAGAATATATGATTTCCATCCGGCGCCTGAGATGAAAGGCTTCTATTATTGTTTTCAATATCTCAGGCTGGATATTTTGCAGCTCTATCCTTTCGCAGCGCAGGTTGTCGATTATTCTTTTGTAGTCGGCAGATAAAAGCTCTCCCAGCCGTTTTTTTAACCTTTCCACCTCGGGTAGTGCCGAAAGCCCTGACTCTTCAGCCAGTCTATGTACCATAGCCAGTAAAAAAATAATTTGCGGGCTGTTTTCAAAAGGCAAAGAAAATTGTGTTTCGTAATAATAGCCGTTTTTACCATGATGAAATTTCAAAGGAGCAAGGAGCCTCTCTTTCATATATTCAATATCTCTGTGAGCAGTGGCTTTAGAAACCTCAAATTCGTCTATTATACCGGAAGCATTAGGATAATTATCGGACAATACCTGCTGATGAAAAAAGTAAATGCGCTCAAGTTTGCTCATGATTTTCTCCAAAAAAATGAAAATAAATGATAGGTATATCACTATATGATAACCCTGTTATGTTAAATATCAGGAAGATTAAAAAAAGGTCAATGTAATATGTATGCATTACAAGCTAAAGTAAAGAAGTCATGCAATTTGAGATTTTATAACTGATTTCAAAACATTTTGTATTTCAGGAAACAGACTCAGGTGTTCTGGGGTGCATCCGATAGCTGCACTTACTATTTATGAAAGCTTATATTTTAACCGCAGACGCACGCAGACAAGCGCGCCCGGCAACTTGCCGCTCGCACAGTTGTCCCGACCTGAAAGGCCGGGAAGGATAAAGGAATAAGCAAGATGATAAACTTTAAAAAAGCGGAATAAGTAAGTTGCCCTTACACCTTATCCCTTAATTCTTACCCCTTAAAAGGTCTGCGGTTAAAAAAACATTAGACTATTTTTTCTGGCAGGTGCAGACACCGGATACGCCCATCAATTACGACTTTGTATCTGAATAAGGGTTTATTGTCCCTGTTTAGAAAAATAGTTGGTGATGAAAAATTGCAGGAAATATTTTTTGAATATTTTCTGGGACAATTTGACTACAGCAAAAATAAATGGTTAGTCAACAACCTGACTTTTGTTTTTGGCAATTGTCCGTATAACTTCGAAGAAGAAGCTTTGCAATGGTATGAAAAGACAAAGAAATTTGCCACTAGGTTAGTTGGATTTCGCTATCACAAAGAAAGGTTTGTGAAAATTGTGCACGGAGAGGTGACTATAAAATTTAAATTATGAGGAGGTATTCTTTGTAATTGAATATGACAATAAACGTGATACTAATGCTGTGGTGTTTATTCGAAACAATGGTAAAAACTTAGTTATGTACGCAAAATGATTGCATTTTATCTGGCAAGATCGATGGATAAAGGCAGAATATATCGGGAAAATATTTCTGCTGTGCAGGGAGACTTCATTGAAGATGATAATAGTGTGTCTGGAGTTGATTTGCTAAAACTTTCAATGTATGGACATAAAAGATATAATTTTTCAGAAGAAAAGGTTACAGAGATATCACGTAATTACATCGCCCATTATAGACAATTCGATCAGACTGCCCAGACTGTTTATGAACATTTAAAAAATGTTTCGGCTATCTGTCATGATTTATATCAGTAGTTATTTACACACGAGGAAAAAAACAAAGAGAAGGGTTTGATGTTAAAATTTGTAATTAACATTTTTGAACTCAAAGGGAATATCAAAAGATGAGCTGGTTAGGACATAGTAAAAATGGTAATGGAAGTGGTCAACTTGAATTGTTGGCAATACATTTGAGTGCTGTTGCTAATCGAACTGCTAATTACATGAAATCATGGGGACAAGAATATTCTGGCCAAATTGCTGGACTCCATCACGATCTAGGGAAGTATGCAGATCAAATGAAAGAACGTCTTGAAAATCCAGGAAAGGTAGCCGGAAGGAATCATGCTGCTTCAGGAGCTTGTTGGGTTGCATATCATTATAAAAATGGTTTGCCATTGGCGTTGGCGATTCTTTACCATCACGGTGGCTTGAAAAAGTTTTTTGGTAGCCGCAAGCAACTGCTTAGAGAAATCTTGCAAGATTTTAGAGAGAATCCAGATCAATATACAGAAACAGAGATTGGCATACTGGCAGAAAGATTTGTCAATGATTTTCCAGATATTCATATTAAACCAGTTGAAAAATTACTTTCAGGAAAGATGGCTGCGGATATGTTGGATGTTCGCATGACAGTTTCAGCATTAATTGATGCAGATTTTATTGAAACAGAGGCTCATTTTGCCGGAGATTCGGTAGTGCCGAGAAAATATCGTCCAGAAGGTCCTCCATTAAATCCTGAAAAAGCCTTATCTGTACTTATGGATGTTGTTGATAAAAAAAATACAAAAAATAAAAAAGTGGGGAATGTTCGAAGAACTCTTTATTTAAGTTGTTTAGAGGCAGGCAGGCAACCAGCCGGGATATTTACTTTAACTGCACCTACTGGATCAGGAAAAACTTTATCTATGCTGGCTTTTGCCCTTCATCATGCTCAAATAAATGATTTGCGGCGAATTGTTTTGGTGATGCCATTTTTGAACATTATCGACCAGACGGCAAAAATATATCGTGAAATTTTTTCAGAAAAGAATGGTTTTCCAGAAAATTTTGTCCTGGAGGATCATAGCTTAGCCAGCTTTAGAGATATTGATGGCGATTATGATCTGGAGAATAAAGGGCAACGAACCAGAAAATTGCTGGCGGAAAATTGGGATGCCCCTATAATATTAACAACTTCAGTCAAGTTTTTTGAATCTCTGCATTCATGCAAAAGTTCACAGTTAAGGAAATTGCACCGACTAGCCAAAAGTGTCATCCTATTTGATGAAGCACAATCTTTGCCTCCCTCTCTGGCTACACTTTCCCTGGCCACACTTTCCCGGCTGGCTGCCCCTAACGGTCCTTATGGTTCCACGATTGTTTTTTCAACAGCAACACAACCCGCATTTGAAACTCTTTCGCAGACAATAGAAGAATATTCCGGTGTCTGTTGGAAGCCAAAATCTTTAATTCCTGAATGTAAGATTCAGCGGATGTTTGATGCTATGGCAGGGAGAGCACAGGTAGTCTGGAGAGAACAGGAATGTATAGAACTGGAAAATCTCGCCGAAGAGCTGCTGGCCTGCGAAAAACAGTGTCTATGTATTTTGAACCTGAAACGACACGCTCGACAATTGGCGGAACTACTTGCAGAACGTACGAATCCAGACACTATTTATCATCTTTCGACATTAATGTGTCCAAATCATCGGAAAAAAGTTTTGTCCATTGTTTCAAAAAGACTGGAAAACGATAAGCCTGTTTTGCTAGTTGCGACTCAATGCGTGGAAGCAGGAGTTGATATCAGTTTTCTACTGGTATATCGTGCTATGGCCCCTCTGGAAGCAATAGCCCAGGCAGCGGGAAGATGTAACAGGCATGGTGAAAAAAAAGGGACTGTTATTGTTTTTGTACCAAAAGATGAAAAAGGATTTTTCCCACCAGGATACAATGAAGGAATTTCCACAACAAAAATGTTGTTGGCGGAATACAGAACATGCGGAAGGAATCCTGATCATTTGAATTTATTAAATTCTCCCGGATTTATTCATCGTTATTATAAGTTATTTTTTCAGGTCGGACGTTATGAAACAATTCGTGGGTCACAGGCTGATTTGTTTCAGGCGGTTAAAGCCGGGCAATTTGACGATGTGGCAAAAAAATACAAACTTATTCCCGGGGATACAGTGAATGTACTTGTTCCTTATGATAAAGAAAGATTTGCATATCTATGTCATATTGTTCAGAAGCGAGACTACATGACAGGACAGGAAATTCGGCAATGGGTGGCTATGGCCAGAGAGCATGCCGTGGGACTTTTCCGTCCTGATCGTGATTCGTTTCAATGGCAGGCATTGGAGCCTGTACAGTTTGGACCAACTTTGCGGTACGATAATCATGACGCAGATTGGTTTATTTGTCTTCCGGAAGCAGAGTATGACGATCTGTGTGGATTACGATTACCAGAAAATTTTGTGGGAATTTGTTAGGAGGTGCCGACATGAAAAGAGGCAAAACGCATACGTTAAAGATATGGAGTGATTTCGGCTGCTTCTCGCGCCCGGAATTAAAAACAGAACGATTTAGTTATCCCTGTCCTACACCAAGTGCGGCAAGGGGAATATTTGATTCCATTTATTGCAAGGCGTACAATCGTCACACAAAAACCGCTCAATTTTATTGGCAGGTGGAGAAAATCGAATTGCTTTCTTATCCTTCCTATATTGCTTTGCGCCGTAATGAAGTTTCTCATACGGTTGTTGCTGATAGAACAATCAAACAATGGATGAGAAATCCAGAGAAAATAGCTCCTATTTTTGCGGATGAATGCCGCCAACAACGCCAGACTATGGCATTAAAGAATCCGGTGTTTCGTATCCATGCCCATATTGTTGCCCGTCCGGGTTTTGAAAAATCCATTAAGGCATATGATAACCAATTTGAACGGCGAGCAAGGCAAGGGAAATTTTTTGTCATGCCATGTATGGGATGCCGTGAATTTCCTGCATTTTTTGAATACATACCAGATAGTTCACAACTATCACCATCTGTTGATTTTAATCAGGATCTGGGGTTTATGCTGTATGATGTATTTGATCTTGGAATGATAAACAATGAATTTACCAAACCATTTGTCTCTGTTTTTAAGGCAGAAATCAAAAATGGCTGCTTGCATGTGCCAGCCTATCATGATCCGCAGGTTTTAAAACCGGAGGTAACTTATGCTTCATAAACTGCTTGAATATGCCGACCTGCATGGGATCAGGGGTGAGGCTGGTTTTTCTAACAAACGTATCCGGTTCCTTTTTCGGTTTTCTCCTCAAGGAGAGTATCTTGGCCTCCATGATTATGGCCCATCAGGAGAAGAGTTCGATAGTGTTCCGCATTTGCAGACATCGGGTGACAAACCTATTCGCCATTTTCTGGTGGACACGATCGAGTTTCTTGCGTTTTATCCACCACCCGCTGATAATTCTTTTGACCATGCCCTTGATGAATTAAAAGCCGCAACTGAAGAACTGCTCAACCATCTCCGGCAGGAGCCGGATTATGAGGAAATAGAGTCATTGTCCAGACAGATTATTTCTCTTTTTGAACAGAAAGAATACCTGGAATTGCGGGAAGGAAATTACAAAAAGAAATGGGGAAATCTATTAAAAAGAAGAAACAGGGGTAAAAGAGAAGATGTACAAACATTTTTGAGAAGACAAGGGATTGTAGACAGGATTTTTCAAAATCCGGAATTCAAAAGGCTCGGAAAAAATCAATTCTGCATGCGTTTGTTGCAAGAGGCTTCAGAGGCGATCCCTTTATTAGGAATAATATCCAAAGTTATGAGGAAACAACAAGTACTGGAAAAAATTCATGCAGATTTAGCCGAACACAAGGCGAAAGAAACAAATAATGCCACCTTTGCTGTTCTGGATAATGATGAATTGAAAATTTTCGTCCGTACCGAATCATGGCATGATTGGTGGAAAAATAAACATGCAGAATTAACTGATTCGTTGGGTAAGTACAAAGCACGTTGCTTTCTTTCAGGCGAAAATGCTCAACCTCTGTTGACGCATCCTAAAATAAAAGGACTTGCTCGTGTTGGCGGTACTGCTGAAACATCACTAATCAGCTTTGATAAAGGTAAAGGGGCATTTCAGTCATACGGTTTTCTTCAGGGAGAAAATGCACCTGTCTCGGTGGACGCGTCAGTGAAATATACTGCCGCAATTAATCATTTGCTCAATTACTGTCATCAGGAGCTTGCCGGATCAGAAGTGATTTATTGGTACTCCAAAGAAATTGAACCGATAGAAGACATCATTCAAGCAGCATTCACCGGCTTTGGTAAATTTGTGGAAGATGAGGATGAGACTGAAAACAACAAACAGCAGGAAGATCAGGCGATTCTTGATGCCAGAAAATTTCTTCAGTCCGTTGCCAGCGGCAAAGTACATCATCTTCGAGATGTTCAGTACTGTGCTTTGACACTGCAAGGCAACAAGGGGCGTGCTGTTGTTCAGAATTGGATGGAGGGGAGTTTTGTTGAGTTGGCTAAGAATTTTGATCAATGGTTTTCCGACCTTGAGATACCGCGCCTCTCCGGACGAGGTGCAGCCAGACCTCCTAAAATTGAGACTCTCATAACCTGTCTGCTCAAAGAAAGAAAGCCTCAACAGAAGAAGCAGGACTGGATAAAACCGGTGTCCGGTTTTCGAGATGCCATCTGGCGTGCTGCCATTGGTGGACGTGTGGTGCCTTTTCCCGAAAATACCGTACGTCTGGCTCTGGAACGACTTCGTGAAAGTATGTTGACGGACGAATGGGCAAACGCCATTGACGCAAATGGCGAAAAAATGGGAATGCGGCGCTCCAGGCTCTATGCCCGGATAGGACTTATCAAGGCATATTTAATTCGGAATATCAAACAGGAGATTAATATGGAAGAAAAAGAAAAAAATAAAAACAGTGTCTATTGGTTGGGTTGTCTGTTTGCAGTACTGGCCGAGTTGCAGAGAGCTGCTCATCAAAGCGATGGTGGTAAAAATGTCAGAGCAACCGTTGTGGATCGTTTCTATACCACTGCCAGCACCTGCCCAAAATTAGTGTATGGCCGTTTGCTCGCTCAAAGTCAGCATCATTTACGCAAACTGGAGAACTTAAACAAAACCGCGGCAAAAGCCATAAATCGTAATATTGCGGAAATTAGCCGGAATATTGATCTAAAGGAAGTACCGGATATGCTACCGCTGGCAGAGCAATCGTGGTTTGCCCTGGGATATTATCAGCAAATCGCTGATATGAATCAGAGAAAGGCTGAAGCGTATGCAAAGAAAAAAACTGAATCAAAAAAAGGAGAAAAGAATGACTGCGCCAATTAAACATCGCTATGAGTTTTTGTTTCTTTTTGATTGTGAAAACGGCAACCCTAATGGTGATCCGGATGCGGGAAATACACCAAGGATTGACCCTCAGGATATGCGAGGACTTGTTTCCGATGTGGCAATAAAACGCCGCATCAGAAATTATGTTCAATTGGCTTACGGCAATGTTGCGCCAAACGCGATTTATATTCAGAATGCTACGAATTTAAACACACAAATCGCTGTTGCCCATGAACAGACGAATGGTAATCTACCTACTTCCGCGACGAAAGATCAGGTTTCGGCTGCAAGAGCATGGATGTGTCAGAATTTTTATGATGTGCGAACATTTGGCGCGGTTATGTCCACAGGCGCAAATGCCGGACAGGTTAGAGGCCCTGTTCAAATTGCTTTTGCTAAATCAATAGATCCAATAATGCAATTAGATATTTCCATGACGCGCATGGCTGTTGCTGATAACTTAAAAGATGCCAATAGCAGTAAAGATTACAGGAAATGGGAGGATGAACAACCTGAAGACAAGATGAGAACCTTTGGGCGTAAATCGATAATCCCTTACGGATTCTTTATTGGCAAGGCATTTGTCAGCGCTCATCTTGCTGAACAGACGGGATTTACACCGGATGATCTTAAACTGTTTGTGGAAGCGTTGTTGAATATGTATGAGCATGACCGTTCTTCAAGTAAGGGGATAATGGCTACCCGCGTGGTTTACGCAATTAAACATATTGGGACTGATACTGTGGAAGAACAGCGGCTCCGTCAGGCAAAATTAGGATGTTGTCCAGCCCAACTTCTGTTTGAACAAGTTGTAAAAATAAAGCTCAAGGATGGAAAGCAGTTTCCACGGACATACGATGATTATGAAGTAAATGTAAACAAAGACGTAATTCCCGATGGCGTTGAGTTGCTTGAGTTTCCTGATGATATAGATAAGCTTGATTAATAAGGCTCTGTTATCGATTTTACATTTTGTGGTTTCAGTTGCTTTACTTGTAACTAAGCGACTTTAACAGTTTTCAACTTGTGGAAAGAACAAATATGGCTTTTAAACAGGGCGAACTGCTCCTCTACCAATCCGAGGATGGCAAAGCAGCGGTTGATGTGCGGCTTGAAGATGAGACGGTCTGGCTCACGTTGAATCAGATGGCAAAGCTGTTTGATCGTGACAAGTCTGTAATTTCGCGTCACCTGCGTAATATCTTTCAAAGTGGTGAACTTGTTCGCGAAGCAACTGTTGCAAAAAATGCAACAGTTCAAAAAGAAGGAAACAGAGAAGTGACCCGTGTTTATGTACTCTGAAGATGAATTGCTTCCTTTATCAGCCTTACAGCATTTAATTTATTGTCCCAGACAATGTGCTTTGATTCATGTAGAGCGCTTATGGGTGGAGAATAGATATACTGCTGAAGGACGTATTATGCACGAGCGCGTGCATTCGGACACTCATGAGACAAGGGGTAGGGTGCGTATTGTGCGTGCTCTGTCCCTGCGTTCTTTTCGTCTTGGGTTGGTTGGTCAGGCAGATGTTGTGGAATTTTATAAAGAAGATGCTGGTAAATCAGCACTGCGTCCTCGGCCTGTAGAATATAAGCGCGGTAGACCCAAAAAAGATGATTGTGACCTGGTTCAGCTTTGCGCTCAGGCTATGTGTTTGGAGGAAATGCTTGGTTACTCGATTGATTGCGGTTATCTTTATTATGGCAAAACAAAGCGCCGTTTGCTTGTGGAGTTTAATAGACCATTGCGAGAGCAAACAGAACAGACAGCGCTAAAATTGCATGAACTTATCTCTTCCGGCCAGACCCCGCCTGCTCAATACAGCTCTAAATGTGAGAGATGCTCATTTTTATCTAGGTGTATGCCTCGAATCTGCACAGGCCATAAATCTGCCACGAGATATTTAAAACAGGCTATTATTAACTCTTCGACTTAAGTAAAAATTGTCACCTCTCACATAGGGGCGGGGGATAGAATAAAAAAGGTATGAAAAAAATTCTAAATACCCTTTATGTAACAACTCAGGGGGCATATTTAGCCAAAGAAGGTGAATGCGTTGTAGTAAAAAAAGAACAAAAAGTCAGGTTGAGAATTCCAATTCATAACTTGGGAGGGATTGTTTGTTTTGGTCAGGTTTCATGCAGTCCTTTTTTAATGGCCCATTGTGCAGAACATAATGTGGCTATTAGTTTTTTAACGGAAAATGGCCGTTTTCTGGCAAAAGTTCAAGGACCAGTCTCTGGCAATGTGCTTCTGCGGCGTGAACAGTATCGACAGGCGGACGATGGAACAAAGTCGGCCCAGATTGCATATTTTATTCTTACAGGCAAGTTGATTAATTCAAGGGGTGTTTTGCAAAGAATGCTGCGTGACCATGCAGATAAAATTGAAGAGGATACTGTTAAAAGTGCAAGCGACAGGATTGCAGCTACTTTGCTTCAGGTTTCACCTGACTTGGACTTGGATGCCTTGCGCGGCCTCGAGGGGGATGCTGCGCACTCATATTTTAATGCCTTTGATCAGCTTGTACTCAGCCAAAAAAAACATTTTCAGTTTTCAGGTCGTAACCGTCGTCCTCCTCTGGATCGTATTAACTGTCTCCTTTCTTTTGTTTATACCATTCTTCTTCACGATGTGCGTTCAGCCCTGGAAACAGTAGGTTTAGACCCTGCTGTTGGTTTTTTGCATAGAGACCGTCCTGGCCGCCCTGGCCTGGCTTTGGATTTGATGGAGGAGTTTCGTTCAATTATAGCAGATAAACTTGTGCTTTCATTGATTAACCAGAAGCAAGTCAAACCACAGGGGTTTACCCAAAATGAAACAGGCGCGGTATTTATGAATGAAGAAACGCGGAAGGAAGTTTTGGTGGCCTATCAAAAACGAAAAAAAGCAATAATAACCCATCCGTTTCTCAAGAAAAAAATGGAGCTGGGTCTTATTTTTCATATTCAGGCCATGCTTTTAGCTCGTTATCTTCGGAAGGATTTGGATGGATATCCCCCTTTTATATGGAGATAGCAAATGATGGTTCTTGTCAGTTACGATGTGTCAACTATTGATGCAACTGGGGCAAAACGCTTGCGTCGAGTAGCTAAAACCTGCCAGAATTATGGCCAAAGGGTGCAGTACTCTGTTTTTGAATGTATAGTTGATCCTGCCCAATGGGCAGTATTCAAGGCAAAATTAATAAATATAATTGATCCTGAAAAAGATAGTTTACGTTTTTATTTCCTCGGCTCCAACTGGAAAAGACGTGTCGAACATATTGGAGCTAAGGAGGTAGTGGATTTAGAAGATCCCTTAATAGTATAGACTTTTTCTCTGACAACGACATGAACCAGGCATGTCGTTTATTTGGTTTGGTTAGGCAAATGGAATAACAAAACAATACGGTTGCGAACCACAAGAGAACATAAAATTCCTATAGTTTTCGCAAAATATTTTCTTTAATTATTTTAGGTTGTTATTTAGGCGTATAAGTTGAAAAATATTTTTTATTTCAAAAAGTTATACCTTCGCAAGGAAAGCAATTTTTTTGTTTAAAATTCAATAAAATAAAAGTAGACAGTCGCCCCTCGTGCAGGGGCGTGGATTGAAACTATGCGTATCAGTTATTTGCCGACCACACTTAATGTCGCCCCTCGTGCAGGGGCGTGGATTGAAACAACTGATAATCGGATAATTGCTGATTATCTGGGTCGCCCCTCGTGCAGGGGCGTGGATTGAAACTCTTGTTGATTACTTCGGAGAGTGTTTAAAAGATGTCGCCCCTCGTGCAGGGGCGTGGATTGAAACAGTTTTAGGCGTTCGTATTGGAAAGTTTATAAAGGTCGCCCCTCGTGCAGGGGCGTGGATTGAAACGCTAAGGAAACACAATAACATAAAGGGAGAACGAGTCGCCCCTCGTGCAGGGGCGTGGATTGAAACGCTTGATGACGTGCCGGAACTGACCGAGAATGAAGTCGCCCCTCGTGCAGGGGCGTGGATTGAAACTCAATTAACTCTTTTACTATCATTTCACCCCTCCCGTCGCCCCTCGTGCAGGGGCGTGGATTGAAACATCCTGTTTTTTCTCTTCATCCTGTGCCCACAGCCGTCGCCCCTCGTGCAGGGGCGTGGATTGAAACGAAGTTCTGACTTTTGCAATTAAAGTAAAAAGAAGGTCGCCCCTCGTGCAGGGGCGTGGATTGAAACACTAAACCGCTGGACGTGGCTAATACATACAGCCCGTCGCCCCTCGTGCAGGGGCGTGGATTGAAACTTCTAATTCCGGCGAATTTTTGTAATTTGATATTTGTCGCCCCTCGTGCAGGGGCGTGGATTGAAACAACCCCTATTTTTTACTTAAATCCAACTTAACCGGTCGCCCCTCGTGCAGGGGCGTGGATTGAAACTCAAACCAACCTCACTAAATGGTTTTTTAGCCCCGTCGCCCCTCGTGCAGGGGCGTGGATTGAAACAATAACCGGAGACCCAGAATCAACTTGTAACTGAGTCGCCCCTCGTGCAGGGGCGTGGATTGAAACGCTATCAATGTAACAAATTAAAAAGTTGTACCAGTCGCCCCTCGTGCAGGGGCGTGGATTGAAACTCTTACTCAATCAATTATTTTTCCGAAAAATTATGTCGCCCCTCGTGCAGGGGCGTGGATTGAAACTAGAACCGATCACCGGCGATGAAGCTATGGAGACGTCGCCCCTCGTGCAGGGGCGTGGATTGAAACCAAGATAAAGTTGAACGCAACAAACCTAAACCACCGGTCGCCCCTCGTGCAGGGGCGTGGATTGAAACTTTTGACTAGTGTTTATATCGTGTTTATAGCGTGGTCGCCCCTCGTGCAGGGGCGTGGATTGAAACCGGTTCAATAACTTCTCCTGATACCTGACCGGCAAGTCGCCCCTCGTGCAGGGGCGTGGATTGAAACAACATCTGCCGTGGCCCTGCCAGCCAATTCGCTTGTCGCCCCTCGTGCAGGGGCGTGGATTGAAACTTACTAAATCATCTATACCACGATTTATTAAATGTCGCCCCTCGTGCAGGGGCGTGGATTGAAACCGGAGCAGGAAATAGATAAGGTCAAAAGAGAAGGTCGCCCCTCGTGCAGGGGCGTGGATTGAAACCGGTGACAGGGCTGTTTGGATTCGGGACCATGCTGTCGCCCCTCGTGCAGGGGCGTGGATTGAAACCGTAAAGGTTAATTTTTTGTTGGCTTGTGGTTAGTCGCCCCTCGTGCAGGGGCGTGGATTGAAACTGCGACTATTGTTATTGATGGAGTGGCTTATGAAGGTCGCCCCTCGTGCAGGGGCGTGGATTGAAACTAGTTATAAAAAACGTACGCAGGGCTCGCATTTTGTCGCCCCTCGTGCAGGGGCGTGGATTGAAACTTGTTCTTTGTTTCGTTGCCTGCGTTTTCGGCGGTCGCCCCTCGTGCAGGGGCGTGGATTGAAACCTGTGATATTAAAGGACAATAAGTTTGAAGTTCGAAAGTCGCCCCTCGTGCAGGGGCGTGGATTGAAACTAATCTCTCTAATGCCTCGTTTAACTCACGATAAATGTCGCCCCTCGTGCAGGGGCGTGGATTGAAACCTTTATTTTAATTTCCTTTTTGACTAGCTCTACAGGTCGCCCCTCGTGCAGGGGCGTGGATTGAAACAGTTAGGTGGTTTTGCAGGTTGGATTGGTAGTTGTGTCGCCCCTCGTGCAGGGGCGTGGATTGAAACCGTTTTGCACCAATCCGCTTTGAATCATGTATTTGTCGCCCCTCGTGCAGGGGCGTGGATTGAAACCTGAAATACTTTTGGGATACAATAATACAAGAGCCGTCGCCCCTCGTGCAGGGGCGTGGATTGAAACATTTAATGCAATAATTAACTGTC
>NZ_CEYAEZ010000006.1:0-21262 GCF_982781345.1 Desulfovulcanus sp. | reverse complement strand
CACCTCCCTTTCGACCAAAAAATAAGTGTCGCCCCTCGTGCAGGGGCGTGGATTGGAACAAAGGGACAGGCAGATAATGTTTGATATGGAGGTAGAGTTTTGAATGAATAAAGGGGCGGGGAAGAAGGATAAAAAAACAAGTTAGGATGTAAGAAGGAGGAAGAAGATGCCAAGAATAGCGAGATTTTTACGGGAGGATGCTCCTACTGTGTATCATGTTATTTCGCGATCTGCGCTTGGTGGTTTGCCCATGCAAAATTCTGACAAAAATTATCTGCTTGGTCTCATAAAAAAATGGAGTCAGATATTTTTTGTAGATGTGTTGGGATTTGCCATTATGGGCAATCATTTTCATTTGGTGGTACGGATGTATTCTGAAAGTGACGTATCAGATGAAGAGGTTAGAAAACGTTACATGCTATTATATGATTCAGAGCATGGTCCGGCAGAGATAGACCTGGCAAAGTTTAAGAAAAGGTTAACGAGTCTGTCATGGTATGTGAAGGAGATAAAGCAGGGGTTTACGCGGTATTACAACAGAAAGTACAAACGCCAGGGCTTTTTTTGGGGTGGGAGATTTAAGAGTCTGATTGTAGAAGATGGTCTCAGCCTTGTGAATTTACTGGCGTATATAGATTTAAATCCAATTCGTGCAGGAATTGTAAAGAGGCCTGAAGAATATCGTTGGTGTTCTCTTGGCCATCTTATTCAGAGCGGAAATAAGGATAAATTTCTGAGTTTGGATTTTGGGATGAAAGAATGGAATGAGTTCGATGAAAAGGAGATTGTCAGAAAATATCGGGAATTTGTGTATGAAAGGGGGGCTATTGACAGTGGAGAAGGCGCGGTACTTGATAAAGAAATTGTAGAAAAAGAGCGTAGGAAAGCTTTCAAACTAGGAAAAGTAGAGATATTCAGATACAGATGTCGTTATTTTACTGATGCTGGGGTATTAAGGAACAAAGGGACAGGCAGATAATGCTTAAATGTTTGATTGTCCTTTAATGGCCTTTTGGCCGCTAGTTCACGTTAGAGAGGAGTGGGTCAAAATTATTGACCGCTTCTGGCTCATTTTAATTGGCCATTAACAATTTACCCCCAAAACTCGCTCAAATGCTTTGACCATTGACAGGTTAGTATATTAATATGCTTGTCAATACATGATAATAGTCATGTAATTGATCAAAATGGAGAAAGCAGATTAATGTTATTGATAACAAAAGACCTAACAGTGCCCAGGAACTTACAAGTTTATGCTAAATACTCTACTGAATTTATTAATGAATTTGCTAATCCAACAGACAATATAATGATGGTGCAACCCAAACATCTTGTGCCTCTGGAGGAAACTGACTGGCCTGATAACGTAAAAGCTGAAATTGCCAAAATATTTAAAGAAATAGGCGTTCCAGAACCCATGAAGCAAAAACTTGTTGAGCCTTATGCCAAGGGTTTCGGAGGTGTAGTGGATGATTCAAAGGAATATAAACTTGAAAATGTAAACTGGGAGCTTGTTATTTATTATTTTAAATGGGAAGCCGCCACTTGGAGTTATAATACTAAAGAGATTGATAAGTTGGAAAAGGTGTGTATGGAAAAATATGGTTTTACTCCCTTTTGGCATTATGGTGTTTATGAAGACCCGTATAAAAGATATTAACTCATTCATTAAAGGTTCTGCCGGAAAGTAACAATATTCGCCGCGCTAATCAGTTTTCCGTTTGCCTGCCCATCAAAAACTCTTACCCTTCTCCGTCCATTCGAAACTGGTGGCAAAATAAATCAGAGTGTTACAAATACAATTGTGTATCCTTCATTAAGGTAAGGTACATTTTTGTAGTTTTTATTTTAAACAGGATATCTTGCTAAAGAATTAGGCGTTAGCGAAATGAGGTTAGAATCATTATAAAACAATTGGTTAAGTAATTTGAAGTTTTTTTGCGAAATTATAGGAAAAAATACGGCATGTTTTTTGTACTATATTTACCAACCAAGAGAAAAGGTGTTATTGTAAAGGAATCCTTGGCATGAAGAAGTGCATCCGATAGCTACACTTTGGGTAAGTAGTTGAGTAGGTGAGTGGTTGAGTAAGTAGGATGGTCAAAGAAAAAGGTCTTTGAGTGGTCGAACAGAGATTTCATTCAACATTCGACATTACATGTATGAACCCCTCAGGTGCCTGGTAGAAAAAAGAAAGATGATGAGAACTTCGCGAAAGTTGAGCAAAAGCAAAAGGCTCTATCTCAGTGACCTCAATGCCAATTTGAGATTTACAAAATAAAGGTGCAACTAGCGGATATATCCTCACCAAGAGGTGGCAAGAAAGAATCGTGTCAGGGATAGTGTTCCTACAAGGAGTAGATAATTTAATTTTAAGAAAGGAGATTTCCAATGGCCAAAACAAGAATAGCGGTAGTTTCAAAAGACGGCTCCAATGTGGACGAACATTTTGGCATGGCCAAACGTTTTTTGATCTATGACTGCAACGATGAAATGACTTTCGTTGAGGAAAGACCGACCGAGTCTCTTTCGGTGGGAGATCCTGAGCATCCTTTTGACCCTGAGAGATTTGGCCGGATAGCAGCCCAGTTAAAAGATTGCGTCAAAATCTATGTTACGAAAATAGGAGAAACCCCTGCAGCC
The DNA here is from genome assembly GCF_982781345.1 of Desulfovulcanus sp. Classification (NCBI taxonomy): domain Bacteria; kingdom Pseudomonadati; phylum Thermodesulfobacteriota; class Desulfovibrionia; order Desulfovibrionales; family Desulfonauticaceae; genus Desulfovulcanus; species Desulfovulcanus sp. The sequence continues at coordinate 18,619 of NZ_CEYAEZ010000006.1, read as the reverse complement.
AAATTAAAAGAATTGGGCATTGAAGCAGTAACCTACGAAGGGCCCATTACTGATATTCCAAAGTAGCATATCTCTGGGTGCGTTCTCAGTCTGCAGCGCCACCAAATTTTCTCCCACATGAGCCCGAATTACCTTTTTATGCTAAAATTTTTATTATTTCACAATTTTCCCACATTTGACGTGGTAGGTGCAGCTAGAGAGTGCGCCTCTCTAATTACGTCATTCTGAGCGAAGCGAAGAATCTGGTTCGCTACGTTGGAGATTCTTCGGTCGTTTCGTTCCCTCAGAATGACGAGTAGTGAAAATTTTTTTGAATTGGAGTAGTTAGCAGAAAAAAATCCCAGGTTTTCAATAAATGTGAACAAGGGGCGCATCCGCTATTTGTACTGATTTTTGAGAACCCTATATTTTGGCATTGTATCTGTTTTATTTTTTTTCGTTCATTAGCACTGTCGTAATTAAGTAATCAAACTTGTGCAGCTCCTCTGTGCAGCGGTAATAATCAAGAATCTGGTGGTAATCAGGGGAAAATTCTACTGCGGAATCCCATGTCCACTGACCATCCTCCTTACTCAACCACTCACCTATTCAACTACTCAACCAAAATACAGCCATTGGATGCACCCTGCTCCACGCCTGTCAATTGTCACCAAAATACCTACTTTTGGATTATCGAACAATTTTTTTATTTCCTAACCCTTTCCCTGGGTAAGCAAGGGATAAATCCAGAAATTTTTTTCTCAACTTTTGTAATTTATTTACAAAAATGGTTTTGTCGTCACTTTAGGTTACGAAATTGTATTCATAGAAGTAATATTCATACTGCTTAAATCTTCTGAAAGAAATCGAAATATCGCAATCTTATTCGAAAATATGCTTCTGTCAATGTGGTTATTGTCCGTAAACCTATCTGTATAGGACCAAGATTGATATGATAGAAGTATTATTTTTTCCATATAGTAATTTGATAAGAGATAATGAAAAATAATTTACTTATTGCTTTTCTCTGTAAAATTCTTTATTATTATTATGTATTTTAATCATAATCCAAAGAAGTAAGTAATGGATGCTCACTTTCTTTCAGCTGTCCTTGGCTTAACTTTGCCAAAGTTTAGCATGATGCGTCTGCAAAACTACATTTTTGCAGACTTTGTTCAAAGTTCAATGTTCAATGTTTTCCAACAGTTATGCGCTAAGAATTTTGTAAAAAAGTCAGTTTTTTGGTTTTTGCAGTAACATCTAGAGCATCCATTTGGCCGGATAGGTCTGCGTGGGGTGTATCCGAGTGCACTGACGCCTCCCCGGCTAACCTTTGAACTTCTCTCTCCCGCTTCCGTTGGTCGCTAAGAGCCAACGAGACACAGAGGTTTTTGCTGTTTGCCCGACTGGGCATACAGGGAGAAGGTTTTAAGGCCAGATTTATTAAGTAGCTGTAAGTTTTTATTTGACATAAAAAATACAAATATTTTTAGGTGCAAAATAAAATTTATTGTTTAATGTCTCAGGTATAGATTTTTTTTCTAATTTTTTAATACAATTAAAATAATAAAGGAGGTTTGTAATGATATTGAATTTAAAATAGAGATAAGAGTCAAAATATCTATGAAAATCTGGCCAGAATACGATCTGGTTTATATTTACCTTGTTTAACCTCAATATAAAATTGGGAGGTGAAAGTGAGTATAAAGTGGAGATTGTTGGGCACTATATTGGTAATGCTAGTCATTAGTTGTCTTATTGTTTTTACTTTAAGCTACAAAAAGGCTGAAACAGGTATGGATGTTTTGACTGAGGAGGCTAAGCAGGCTTTAACTCGGAGGGCTATGGATCAACTGGCTTCTATACGTGCGACAAAGGCTATGCATATTGAAGATTTATTTAAAACAATTGAAGGACAGGTGAGGACATTACCTAATGATAGAATGATTATAGATGCCTGTCAGAGTTTTAAGAGTGCTTTTATGATGTCTGCTATCCAATATTCTGACACAGAAATACAGCAGATGCGCCAGGAATTATCTGCTGACTACAGTGGACCAAATTATTTACAAAACACATTATTCAAACAGTATAGTTCTTTGATCCCTGATTATCACCCACGACCTGTTTCAAACTATATTCCATCCGATAATAACGCATTAATATTGCAATATTTTTATATCTATAAAAATCCTCATCCGATTGGAGAAAAGCACCGTTTAGACAAGGTAAAAGCAGATTTTCTATACAATAATGTTCATGAAGAGTTCCATCCAGCTATTCGTAAATTTTTGGAAACCTTTAATTATTACGATATATTTATAATAGACCCTAATAACGGAAATATTGTCTATTCAGTGCTCAAAAGAAGGGATTTTGCTACTTCTTTGCTTACAGGTCCATATAAAGACAGCAATCTTGCTCAATGTTTTCGTGAAGCCAGAGACGCTGGTTTAAAGGGAGATAAGGATTTTGTAAGTATTGTTGATTTCGTGTCGTACGAACCAGCTTATAATGCCCCGGCAGCATTTGTTGCTTCGCCTATTTTTGACGGTAATGATTTTATTGGCGTGATGGCTTTTCAGATGCCCACTGATGAGATTAGTCGGATTATGCTTTCTGATAAGAATTGGGAAGAGATTGGTTTGGGCAAGACAGGTGAAACATATCTTGTTGGTCCAGATTATAAAATGCGTTCCCCATCCCGATTTAATGATAATTCATTGATGAAAATAGAGGTGCGTACGGAATCTGTACAAAAGGCACTCAGTGGTCAAACAGGTGTAGGTATTATAAAAAATTATCGAGGTGAGGAAGTACTTTCTGCCTGGCAGCCGTTAAATATTTCTGGTTTGAAATACGTACTCCTGGCAGAGATAGATACCAAGGAGGCTTTAGGTGCTGTTCAAATGATGAACAAGATAGCTAAAGAAAAGACTTCCTCTATATTACGATCAAACATGGTAATTTTAAGCGTTGTTTTAATTTTGGCATGTGGCATAATGTTTTGGGTAATCCTGCGAATCACCAGGCCTTTGATGAAAGTAACCGAATTCGCCAGGCGGGTTGCAGGTGGGGATCTGGATACCACTCTGACAGAACGTTTTCCTGGAGAGCTGGAGACATTAAAAGAGGCAATCGTGACCATGATTGATATACTTAAAAAGAAAATTTCCGAGGCCACAAAAATGAGCGAACAAAGTAAAAAGGAAGCTGAGCGGGCCCAAAAAGCCTTTCAGGAGGCAGAAGAAGCTAGGTCTCGTGCAGAGGCAGCCAGAAAAGAGGGGTTACTTGAAGCAGCTAAAAAGCTTGAAAAGGTAGTGGAAGCCCTGGTGTCGTCATCAGAAAAGCTTTTGTCACATTCTGAGCAAGTGGAAGAAGGGGCCCAGAACCAGAAGGCGCGAACAGAAGAGACAGCCACAGCCATGGAAGAAATGAATGCCACTGTCCTGGAGGTGGCTAAAAATGCATCCCATGTTGCTGAGGAGACCGAACAGGCGAAAAACAAGGCTGAATCAGGAGCCCAAATCGTCGAGCAAGCAGTTGAGGCCATAAACAGGATTAATGAGTTGACAGAACAGTTGAAGGAGAACATGGGGAGATTAAAAGATAAAGCAGGGGGTATTTCCCAGGTAATGACAGTGATTTCAGATATTGCGGATCAGACTAATCTTTTGGCCTTGAATGCAGCGATTGAGGCCGCAAGAGCCGGTGAGGCTGGACGCGGTTTTGCAGTGGTTGCTGATGAAGTACGCAAGTTAGCAGAAAAGACCATGGAAGCAACGCAGGATGTTGGCCAGGCTATCTCTGAGATTCAGTCAGAAGTAGAAAAGAATGTTACAGAGATGAGTGAAGTAGCCGGTTCAGTACAGAAGGGGACTGAATTGGCAGGAGAGTCCAGGACAGCTTTGCAAGAAATAGTTACCCTGGTTATCTCTGTAACAGATCAGATCAGGGCGATAGCCACGGCTTCGGAAGAACAATCAACAGCCAGTGAAGAAATAAGCAGGGCGGTGGAAGATATTAAACAAATTTCAGAGGAAACCTTTCAAAATGTTGGCGATACTAAAAAGGAGATAAATAATCTGGTGCACTTGTCCGAGGAATTAAAAAGATTAATTGATGAGTTGGCGAAATAAAGAAGATAAGAGGCGAAGGGCTTAAAATATAGATTAACTAATTAACTATTAGTTATCGTAGTGGGGGGAATGCAATGGACAAAAAAACAAAAGAGAAAGACGTAGAATTGTTGCAATTGGTTACCTTCAGGATAGGAGAAGAGGAATTCGGTGTGGATATTTTGCGGGTGCAGGAGATTATTCGCATGCTGGAGATCACAAGAGTGCCAAAAGCCCCTGATTTTGTGGAAGGAGTAATTAATCTGAGAGGGAAAGTGATTCCTATTATTGATTTACGTAAAAGATTTGGTCTGACAATAAAAGATCATGACAAGCACACGCGTATAATTGTTGTTGAAATAAACGACATGGTAGTTGGCTTTGTGGTGGATGCAGTATCAGAGGTATTGCGCATTCCAGCAGATATAGTTGAACCTCCTCCTCCAGTGGTTGCTGGTGTAGATTCCGAATATATAAGCGGGGTGGGAAAGCTTGAGGACAGGCTTTTGATTTTGCTGGATTTGAATCGGTTGCTGAACCGGGAAGAACAGGAAGTGTTAGCGGAAGTATAAAACGTCTCGCTTTGGCGTGATATTGTTTGTATGACCTTATTGATTTTAGCTGTCCGCGGCAGTTACGGCCAGTCCCTGCTGTTATTTTATTCGTTCATAGAAAAAATATGATCATACCATTCGGAAATTGGATTTAGAAACTTTGAGGTCAAGGCCTTGATTGTTGAATTGTTTTGACATTAGATGCTCATGCGAAAATTACGGGTTTGTATGATTTTAATAAAAATATTGAATTATCTTATTTGGTTAGTTTGAGAAACCTTTTACCTGAATCATAAGGCCATGACCATGCAGTTAAAAGATATCATCCGGTACAGTCGAGGCGAGCAAAAAGCGGATTTGCTGCTTAAGAATGGGCAGGTCGTCAACGTGTTTACCGGAGAAATAGTCCGGGCTGACATGGCAGTTGCCGGCGGCCTGATCATTGGCGTCGGGGAAGGTTACAGTGCTCTTGAGACAATCGATCTGGACGGAAGGTTCGTCTGTCCGGGATTTATAGACGGCCACTTGCACATAGAGAGCACCATGCTCACTCCTTACCAGTTTGCCCGCGCCGTTCTTCCTCATGGCACTACCACTGTTATTTGCGATCCCCATGAAATTGCCAATGTCCTTGGGACCTCCGGTGTCCGTTACATGCTGGAGGCAAGTGAGGGTCTGCCAATAAGCATCTTTATTATGGCGCCGTCATGTGTGCCGGCCACTCACCTGGAGACAGCAGGAGCAACCCTTTCTTCTGATAACATTGCCACGCTACTGGACCATCCGCGTGTATTGGGGCTGGCCGAGATGATGAATTTTCCAGGTGTCCTTTTGCAGATTCCTGAAGTCCTGGCAAAACTGGAGGTAGCAAGGGAGCGTGGGATGCCGGTGGACGGCCATTCACCCGGATTAACCGGGCGCGACCTGCAGGCGTATGTTGCTGCCGGAATTACTTCGGATCATGAATGTACCAGGCCGGAAGAAGCCCTGGAAAAGCTGCGTGCAGGAATGTATCTCTTTATCAGAGAGGGCACTGCCGAACGTAACCTGGCTGATTTGCTGCCTGTTGTCACTGCTGAAAACTCGCGCCGCTGTATTCTTGTGTCCGATGATCGGCATCCTGATGACCTGATGGAGCGTGGACACATGGACTATTCAATCCGCCTGGCAGTACGTAAGGGGCTTAATCCTGTGACAGCTATCCGGATGGTCACGCTAAATCCTGCGGAAAGGTTTCGTCTGTGGGATAGGGGAGCCATAGCGCCTGGTTATCGCGCTGACATGGTAATCTTGAACAACCTGGAAGATATGCAGGTGGAAAAGGTTTTTACAGGCGGCCAGCTCGTAGCTGAGCAGGGTAAAACATTACCTTTTAGTCAGCCTGAAACCGTGTCCGTGGTCAATTCAATGAGAATAGATATGCACAGCCTGGATTTTGCCATTCCTGCCAAGGGCAGCTCTGTACGCGTCATTGGTGTGATAGAAGGCCAGATCGTGACTGAAATGCTGGAGCTGCCGGTTAAGCTGCAGGATAACATGGCCGTGGCAGATGTAGAGCGGGATATCCTGAAACTGGCAGTAATAGAGCGCCATAAGGGCACAGGCAACGTAGGGCTTGGTTTTGTCAGGGGGATAGGGCTGCGTAGCGGCGCAATTGCAAGCACGGTTGCCCATGACTCGCACAACCTCATCATAGTCGGAACCAATGATGCCGATATGAAACTTGCTGCCATTAGTGTGGCAGAGATGGGTGGCGGTCTTGTCGCAGTGGACAATGGTCAGGTCAAAGCCCGACTGCCACTGCCTGTGGCAGGTCTCATGTCAGAAGAACCTTTGGAGAGCGTACGTAAAGAAATGGATAGGCTGCTTTCGGTTGCCAGAGAGATGGGCAGTCCCCTTGATAACCCGTTTATGACACTCAGCTTTCTGGCCCTGCCTGTTATCCCGGCACTGAAACTGACTGACAGGGGACTGGTAGATGTCAATAAATTTGACTTTGCGGAGCTGTTTGTCTCCTAAGTATGGTAAATAGTTTGGTATATGCAAACGGGCGTATGCAATACGCCCGTACAGTTCTTATCTTTCCAACTTCCCAGCCAGTTATATCCCCATTAACCCAACTATTCATCCACCCAGTAAACCCTTTTTTAACCTCTTTACCCACTCAACCACTTACCAACTCAACCACTCAACTATTCTTTATGGTATGTTTTACCTAAAGATGCCGGCGGGTTGACTTGTAGAAAGCGGACCAGTGGACGAAGCAAGGGGTGTGCCTCTAGCCATTCATTAACTGCTTTTCGGCGGGACAAATGGATCAGTACAAGAATAAAGATCATCAATGGAAATGGGGCTACCTGGAAAACTTGAGCTGGTATAGATGGCCACCAACTCTGAAACACGATTCCCATAATCTGGAGAAATCCGAAAAAGTAAGCGCCAAAGGCGACCTTGAGGGGGTCCCAGCCGCCAAAAATCACGATCGCCAGGGCTATCCATCCGATTCCTTCTGCACCCTGAGGACGGCCCCATCCCGGTTTTACACTGAGTGAATAAAGTGCTCCGGCTATTCCTACCAGAAAGCCTCCCAGTATGGCGTAACCGAATTGTATTTTTCTTACGGAAAACCCTCTGGTGTAAGCTGCCCTGGGATTTTCTCCTATGGAGCGCAGCTTTAGTCCCCAGTTGGTTCGGTAAAAATAAAACCAGGTGGCTATGATGCATGCATAGCTTAAGTAAACCATGATGTTGTGTTGAAAAAGGATGTTCCCTATGACGGGGATCTTCTCCAGGATGGGCAAAGGCAGATGGGAGAGCTGGGGCCCCTGGATTCGGGTGTATGAGTTTCCCAGAAAATAGGCCAAGTCTTTACACATTAATGTTAATACAAAACCAACTGCCACCTGGGAAAGCCCCCAAAACAAGCTCGTAAAAGCTACTATCGTAGCAACTAGTGCTCCAACTATTCCTCCTGCCAGAAACCCCCACATCAAGTTCTGGGTTTCATAGGCAACAGCAAAAGATACCATAGCTGAAAGCAATATTGTCCCATCAAGAGACAAGTTGATAATTCCAACTCGTTCTGTGAAAGTCTCCCCCAGGGTGGCAAATACCAGGGGAGCTGCTCCACTCACTACACTGGCCATCAAAATAGAAAGGCTAAAATCCATCATTTTTTGTGTTGTTGTTAGTTGTTAGTGTTAGTTTTAGAAAACTCTTACCTTATTTACCCCTTATTCCTTAATCGCCAGCGATAAGCACATAAAAATGCAAGAACGCATATACCCTGAATAACGCCGCTCAGAGATGAATCGATCTTGAGCATTAAAGGCAACTGGATACTTCCTACGTTTAAGCAGCCAAAAAAGAAGGCGATGAAAGGAATGGGCTTCCATTTATAGTTGGCCAACATTACTACCAGCAGGGACAAATAACCGTAGTTGCTTGATATGGAAGGTATAAGGCGGTGGTAGACTCCTGTTACCTGAAAATAGCCGGCGCAACCGGCCATGATGCCGGCCAAAGACATGGCAAGGAGGGTGTAACGCTGAGGAGACAGCCCAAAGAGCGTACCGGCAATGGGATTGTTTCCAACAGCCCTGAAAAAAAGCCCCCATCTTGTATATTTATGGATAATAACCGTGGCTATAAAAAGAATAACTGTGATTGCAAGGGCTATAGGTGATATACGTAGACTCTGCAGGGTGGGGAGCCAGAGGGAGTAGTCAAAAGGTTCTGTCCCGCTCATGGAAGCAATACCGGGCCTTTTCCATGGCCCAAAAATCAGCCAGAGGATCAGCCCCTGCGCGACAAAATTGAGCCCTAGCCCGGCAAAAATTTCATTTACCCCGCCTTTTGTTTTGAGAATACCGGCAAACAGGGCCCACAAGGCTCCAAGGAACATTGCGAAAACAAAAGCCGCGATTAGACATAGAGAAGGCGCGAAATAGGGGCTTAACCATTTTAACATGGCTGTAGCGCCCACAGCGCCGAGCATTACCTGTCCTTCTATACCAATATTCCATAATTTCATGGAAAAAGTGTAAAGCAGACCACACGAGCAGAGAGTCAAGGGTATCCAGACCTGTAAAACCCTGGTTATCTTATTCCACGACCCCAACGAACCCTTGATTAACAGAAGGTATGCTTCTAATGGCGGCGTACCCGTGGCGAGAAGAAGCAATGTGGTAAATACAATTACAATTGAAATGGTAACAAACCATCTTGACGCAACTGCAAAAATTCTTTTTTTCAATTCGTGTCCCATTTTTGAGTCCTGGATTCTGAGTTGGTGGGGCTTGTCGACTTTTTACCCACTCAACCTTTTTACCTTTTAATCTTAACCTCTTGGCGTATGTAATGCACCACTACAGTTCTTATTTTCTTAATTTCCCAGCCAGTTATTCCCCCATTAACCCATCCACTCATCCACCCATTAACCCTTTTTTTAACCTCTTTACCCACTTACCTACTCACCCACTCACCTACTTACCTACTCAACTACTCACCCATTTTATCCTTTACCTGCTATAGCCTTTGTGACTTCTTCTAAAGTAATTTCATTTAATGGTGCGTTTAAAACAATACGTCCATTAAAAAAGACAACTATCCTGTCGGCTACGGAAAATATTTCATCAAGTTCGGCAGAACTGAATATAAGCGCGGCCTTGTCTTCACAATAACCTTTTAAATGGTCCCAAACCCACAAAGCAGATTCCATATCTAGCCCTCTTGTGGGCTGCTCAAGCAGAAGCAACTTGGTAGATGAAGGAATTAATGAGAGTAACAAGCGCTGCTGGTTGCCACCGGATAACGCTGATGCTTTGTCGTATGCTGTTCCTTTGATACGAAAATGTTTTATAAGTTGGTTGCTTGTTTGGTGAACTAACCTCCAGGGAACAAAGAAAGAGTCCTTATGAAAGGCAATGGCATAGTGTTCCGCGAGCGATAGATCGGCAAATAACCCTTCTTCTAGTCTTGAAGAGGGCAGGAAACATATTCCCTGTTTACGCAAAAAAGCATGATTTTTTCCGGTAATGTCTTTATCATTTAATAAAATACGCCCTTTTGCAGGGGAAACCAGGCCTGCAGCGAGACGTAGAAAGACTTCCTGTCCGCTTCCCTCAAGGCCGGCAAGACCGACTATCTCGCCTTGTCTAACTTCAAGTGAGCAGTCATGGAGGCCAGATCTGCCCCCGGAGGCGGAAACATTTTCAAGTACCATAAAGGTAGAGCCGGTTTTGGAGCAGGATGGAGTCTGGGCGGGAGGCCTAGAGCCAAACATGAGGGTGAGCAGTTTGGAAGTATCAAAGGGAGCCTCCATTTCTCCGGCCACACGTCCTTCCCTCAATATTGTTACCCTGTGGCAGAGAGCCTCGATATCTTCCAGCTTATGGGATACGATGATTATGGATTTTCCTGATCCAGCCAGGCGTTTTAATGCATTGAAAAGTACCCCTTTTTGTTCTGAAGAGATGCCTGTCGTTGGCTCATCAAGAATTAAGACTTCGACGCCGATCGCAAGCAGCCTGATAATCTCGAGTTGCTGTCGTTCTCCTACAGTGAGCCCGGACACGGGAGTTTCGAGGTTAATCTTAAAACCCAATTCGCCGGCTGTTTTTTCAAAGAGTGTTTTGTAATGATGTCGGTTTATATGCCAGGAGCTGTTAAGGCCCAGGATAAAATTGTCCAGAACGGTCATGGAGGGAAAATCCTGGGGATCCTGATAAAGCATGCCAATGCCTAAAGATGTTGCCTCTGCAGGAGAGCTGTAGTCGACTTCTTTGCCATTTATAAAGATCTGGCCTTTTGATTTGGAAGTAAAACCAGCCAGAATTTTCATCAGAGTGCTTTTGCCGGCACCGTTTTCACCTAAAATACCATGAATAGAATGGGACTGTATCGTGATATTGATTTCCCGGTTGGCATGTACCGGACCGTAATATTTGTGGATGTTTTTAAGTTTTATTTCCATGATTATAAAGGGATAAGGGGTAGGAGGGGTAAGGGGTAGAAGGAGTAGGAAGCATAAAAATCTTCAGTGTTCACCACTTAATCCTTATCCCTTACCCCTTAATCCTCCTTTTATTTCGCACTACTAGGACCTTCCATGCCTTTTAGAAGCTGTTTCATGTACCAGATTTGCTTATCTGTAGCCACTTCTCCGGGTTTGAGAAACACGGAACCGTCCTGATAATAGAGTGGGCCTTTAAAGAGTTGGATTTCACCTGAAGCCAGCCCATGCTGGAACTTTTCCAGGGCTTCTTTTGTTTCAGGGGACAAAGCTGAGCCAGGCAAAAACCCTATTGAGCTGGTATCAGGATCATTGATATCTTCCCAGTCAGGACCTAGCCACAGCCATTCTTGTTTCCATTTTCCTTCTTTCGCGGCCTCAACAAAGTGTTTGTAGCCAGGTTTCCAGTTGAAGTAAGGGACTCCCAGGCATGCTTCACTGCCTTCTTCACATGACCCTTTGTAATCATAGGGAATAGCCCATACTTCTTTTCCCTGTTTACGTTTTTGCTGTGCAACTACAATGGCCTCTGTTGTATCTATGCCTGATATAACCACGTCAAAACCACTGTTGAAGAAATTTTGGGTTACCTGGGTCGGATCAGCAGTAATACCTGGAATATTGAACCAGAAACCAATCCAGGTTACCTGGAAACGAAGGTCTTTGGGGTCTTTATGAAGAACATGTTCCCATGCATACCTTGCACCAAGGTATGCAGATACAGCCAGACGACGTGTTTCATCATTGATTAGGGGCCCTAAATATCCAATTTTACCCGTTTTAGTAGTGAGGGCTGCTACAAAACCAGCCATCATTTTGCCGTATTCCATACGCCCCATCAAATTGGAGAGATTTTTCGGTGCTTTTCCAGACAGAGCGTCGTCGCCGGATATATGGATGAAATAAGTATCAGGATGCTGGAGTGCTGCTTCCCGAATGCCGTCTTTCATGTCATCTGAATTGGCAATAATTAAGCGGGCACCTTGGGACACCAGTTCGTCAACCAATTGAGGTACGGTTACCCCCGGGCGATCAGCAGGATTTACTTTATCGATGTAAATCATTTTTACCTGCTTCATCTCTTTCTGAATGGCCTCGCCAGCCTCAAAGTGAGCCTGGCTCCATCCGTGATCATTGTAAGGGCCAACCAGTAACAGGCCAAAAGTAAAAGGTTCAGATGAAGCAGCCCTGCCCGGACTTACTCCCAAAATTGTCGTTAAAACAAACGCTGACGCTAAAATAATCCCTAGCCACCTTTGCGTCTTCATAAACATTTGATACCTCCTTTGTGGAAAATTTTTTTCTTTGGCCTACTAAAGAGTCTGTGGTCAAATCCTATTTTAACCCCTGATTGAAAGTCTTGGTTTCTGAAATGCTGGTACCAAGACTGGAATAAATCATAGAAATTTAGTTGATAAAAAGGTTTGGGCATAGACTCTAAAAAAGCATACCTGATCACAGGGAAAATGTCTTTAGTAATCCCGTACCTATTTTTTAGTCAGGACTTTATTAAAATTTGACGTCACAAAGTATAAAGATGCTCATCAAAATTTTCCCTCGAGTTAGTGCGGGAGAGCGGGCGTGAGATTATTAACCCTGTGATTGATTACAAAAAAAAGGAAAAAACAAACAATACGCCACTGCTTATTTTTTTGCAGTGGCGTTAGCCAACGGGTTTTTTGCTCAAAAAGGTTAAGAGGTCAAGATACCAAAATATTAAAAACTAAAAATTTTTCTGTATAAATTCAAGCGACCAGCCCAGCTTGCGGCCCTTGGGAAGACGGGCTATATTCTTCTCAGAGCCTATGGCCAAACCTTTTTATCAACTAAATTTCCAAGGTTTATTTCAGTCTTGGTTTATTTCATGCTGGTACAAAGACTCGGACCCATCTAAAACTTGCTTGCGGACAGAGCATAATGGGATACTTTGGGCAAACAAATATTCTTTTTATTATCGAAAGTTATGGTCAATGTCGCAAAATGTTTAGCCTATTTCTCCCGATGCTCTGTTTTTCCACAAGCTTCGCCAACATGGGTTACCCAAGCCGTTTGTAATGCATTTCATAAACCAAGACTTTCAATCAGCGGTTAAAATAGGGTTTAGCCACAGACTCCTCATCTCGTGTCCATGGAGTTTAAAGGAAGGGCAATGAAAGTTTTAAAGAGTGAAATCAAAGGCTTTGAACAACGAACAAGCTTAGAACTGCCTCTATATTTATCTCAGATTCCTGCGGGGTTTCCTTCACCAGCCGACGACTATATTGATAAAAATTTAGATTTAAACGAATTTTTAATAAAACATCCGGCAGCCACATTCTTCGTCCGCGCCTATGGCGATTCCATGCGCGATGCAGGCATTCATTCGGGCGATATTCTCATTGTAGACAGGGCCCTGGAACCCAGAAACAACTCTATTGTTGTCGCTGTTGTAAACGGAGAGCTGACGGTTAAGCGCTTGTACCAAAAAGAAAACAAGCTTTACCTGATGCCGGACAATCCCAGGTATAAACCTCTGGAAATTACAGAAGATATGGATTTTGAGGTCTGGGGAGTAGTGACCAATGTCATTCATCCTCTTAAGTAGTTGAGTGGTTGAGTAGGTAAGTAGGTAAAAAGGGTTAATGGGTGGATGAGTAGATGGGTTAATGAGGGAATAACTAGCTGGAGAATTGGGAAGATAAGAACTGTAGGGGCGTATTGCATACGCCCAGAGGTTAAGATGTTAAATAGCCGAGTGGGTGAGAGATTTTAAAATAATTCAAAATTTAACATTTCATACAAAAACTGTGTTTTTGCATGGGCAGGGTAGGGGTATGCACTCCTTTTATGCTTTAGTGGATTGTAACAATTTTTATGTCTCTTGCGAGAAAGTCTTTAATCCCCGGCTTCGAAAGCGGCCGGTCGTGGTCTTGTCCAACAATGATGGTTGTGTCGTGGCCCGTTCAGAAGAGGCCAAGGCCCTGGGTATTGGCATGGGCGAACCATATTTCCAGTGTAAAGCTCTTTTGCAAAGGCATGGAGGAGTGGCCCTATCTTCTAATTATACCCTGTATGCAGATATGTCCGCCCGGGTAATGGATGTCTTGTCTACTTTTGTTCCTGACGTGGAAATTTACTCCATAGACGAGGCCTTTTTATTTTTTCCCCACGCTGCCGCCGCTATTGCTAAGTATGACAATCCCGGGCAGTTGGGGCAGGAAATAAGAAAAAAAGTAAAGAAGTGGACAGGTATCCCTGTATCCATAGGCATTGCCAAAACCAAGACCTTGGCCAAAATAGCCAATCGCATCGCCAAAAAATCCCCTTATCTTCAAGGAGTTTTTGTCTTACAAGAACAAAAGGGTATCGAGAGGGCCCTGAAGCAGATAAAAATAGAGGATGTTTGGGGAATAGGCCGCAATTACTCCAAATTCCTACGCTCCAGAGGAGTTTTTACTGCTTTTGATTTTGTCTGCCTGGAAAGAGATTTCGTCCAAAAACACCTTACCGTGCGCGGAGTCTCTACTTTTTTAGAGTTAAAAGGTATCCCGTGTTTTGACCTGGAAGTAGAGGAAAAAAAACCTGAAAGTATTATTACTTCCCGCTCTTTTGCCAAGGAAGTATATTCTTTGACTGATCTCAAGCAGGCCATTGCTACCTTTATTCATGTCGGGGCGCAAAAATTGCGTCAAAAAAAATTGCTCGCCTCTTATGTCCATGTTTTTTTAAAGTCCAACCGTTTCAAAAAAAACTATTATTCTCGGCACAGTGCGTTGAAGCTTATGCCTTCTACTAATTACACCCCGTTTTTAATTCAAAAAGCCCACCTTGTTCTGGAGAAGATTTATTCTCCGGACCATGGTTATAAAAAAGCCGGAGTCATGTTCACGGGTCTTGAGCCGCAAGAAGAACGCAGGCTTACCTTTTTTGAGCTGGATAAAAACAAGAGGCAAAAACAGGAACGATTGATGCACGTTATGGACAGGATAAATGCCAAGTGGGGAAAGGGCACTTTGACGGTAGCAGCTACCGGCCTGGAAAAGAAATGTTTTTCCCGCCGCTCCCACAGATCACCCGCCTATACGACAAAATGGGAGGACTTGCCTGTTGTCAGGGCATAAAGAAAATGGCGTGGTCAAGAATGTTTTTTAAAATAATGTGACGCCACTGCAAGAGACCACTTTTTAAAATTTTCAGCAAAATTTCCAATAACTCTAATGAGGGAAAAAATGCCAATAGTATCAATCAAAATTGCAAAAGGGCGCTCAATTGAGCAAAAACGGAAACTTGTTTGTAAAGGCTATAACAGATTCTGTGGTTTCAACGCTAGGTGTTAAACCGGAATGGGTCTCAGTTTTGATAGAAGAATTTGATCGAGAGAATTGGTCAACTGGCGGTGAGTTACATAGTGATAAGTTTGGTTCTGGTCGTGGGTGTTCAGGAACAAAATGATTTAAAAAGAATACAGAGAATCACATAATAAGCGCATGAACACGGATTTGAAGCTGTTTTGTTTCGGTCTTATTTCGGGTTGTTTTGGGAACTGTCTGGTCAGGCTAGATAGAGAGGCGGCCTCCCGATCCCGCTATAGGACCTAGTAGAACAATAGAGTCTGTGGCCAACCCCCATTTTTTTGACTATCAGATTAGAAATCAGTATTGAAAAAATATGAAAAATTGTCCTCTTAAGTAAGGGTTTGGCTACAGACTCTATAGGAGAAAATATGATAGAAAAATATTCTTTTGGACAGATGGTTATAGCTGGTAAAAAATATACAACCGATCTGAAAATCATCAAAGGCCAAGTTGTGCCTAACTGGTGGCGCAAGAAGGGTCATCGAGTCTTTTTAGAAGATATCGAGGACATCATCCAGGCTAACCCACGGGTCATCGTTATTGGCAAGGGCAAGCCAGGCCTTTTGCAAGTGGATGACAGTTTGAAAAAATTCTTGGAAAAACAAGGTATTTCTTTGATTGAACAAAAGACAGCCCAGGCCGTCCTGACCTTTAATGAACTTTATCAGCAAAAAGAACCGGTAGCAGCCGGCTTCCATTTAACTTGTTAACTTACTAAGTCTGCCAAGAATCTCATCCACCGTATGTAACGAGTTCTTTAAAAATAATCTCTCGCCCGCTCACTTCGTTCCCTTGAGGCATTTACCTTGTTAAATGTTAGCAATGCCAGCCCAGCTCAGCTGGATTTAACAGGGCAGGGAGACGTCAGTGCACCTGTCGGATACCCTCAACTCAGAATGACATGATGATAATTGACGGATTCCTGCTCGCTGCAAGGATGTTGATTGAAAGCTCCATCAGTTAATGTTATAAAATCGTCTCTTTAGCTGACAAAAAGCGAATAGGAGGACTAATTATGGCCAAGTTTATGAAAAAAGAGAAAATAACCTTTGAGGATCACCCAAAATTTGAGGGTGTAAAGATTGCCAAGCTAGTAAGCAGCCAGGACACGGATACCGTGAGCGTGTCCATGTTGGAGATATCTCCTGACACGGAAATCCCAGTCCATACCCACGATCCCAATATTGATTCAGTTTATGTCTTAGAAGGGGAGGGTGAAGTTTTTACCGCCGGCAAATGGCAAAAATTAAGTGTTGGAGACTATATCTTCATACCTGCACAGGAGGAACACGGAGTCAAAAATACCGGCAAAGACATTTTAAAATTATTTGTTGTTCACAGCCCGCCATTCTTTTAGCGATTTTTTATCCACAGGTGAAACTTCGCCGGGACAACCATGTAGGCCCCGGCGAAATATCAGCCGTTACAAACTTAAAGCGGGACTATTTTCTCCGATTTTTTGGCATTCTGAATATTTTGCCCTGCTTGGTTCGGCTCTTACGTGGGGTATCTTTCGTATCTGACCTGCTTTCCGCAAATGGACAGAGATTTAAAGGCCGCGACCGGACCCGGACCTTTTTTAAAAATTTATACACGAATTTTGGCATTCCCGAGGCCAAGTCAACGGTGCTGAAATCATCATAGATCTTGATATGCCCGATGGCTTCTCCATCAATATTTGTTTCATTGGCAATAGCGCCAACAATATCGCCCGGTGTCACTCCATGCTCCCGGCCAACATCAATCCGGTATCGCTCCATGCCGGCTTCTGCCTGACCTGAATGTTTATTCTTTCCTTTATGAGCGGCTCTGTCCATTTTCTGAAAACTTTTTTTCTTTTCTGGCCGTTGTTTTTTCTCCTTGGGATGCAACGGATTTTCTCGTTGGAGCAAATAGGCTAATGCCGCAGCTATATCCCTGTCTTCCTTGTCCGATTCCTGGCTCAACTCTTCGACAAGGCGCCGAAAGAAATCCAGTTTCTGCGTGTTCACGGTATCTATTATCTGTTGCTTAAAACTTGCAATACGGCGTTTACTTATATCCTGTAATGTCGGCAAACCCATGGGACTTATTTTTTGCCTGGTGGCCCTTTCAATAGTCCGTAACATCCGCCTTTCTTGCGGGCTCAGGAATAAAATCGTTTTGCCGCTCTGACCGGCACGTGCAGTCCGACCAATGCGGTGTATGTAGGTTTCGCTATCGTATGGCATATCATAGTTTACCACATGACTGATACGCCTGACATCCAGTCCGCGAGCAGCCACATCAGTTGCAATCACGATATCCAGGGATTTATTTTTCAACTGTTCAATGGTCCGCTCACGCATGGCCTGACTCATATCCCCGTTTAATGTGCCACATGAATATCCTCTGGCCTTTAGTTGCTCGGCGACTTCCACTGTGGCTGTCCTGGTTCTGACAAAAACCAACATTGCATCGAAGTCCTCCACCTCAATAAGGCGGGCCAGAGCTTCGAATTTGCTTATACCGGCCACCTCCAAATATCGCTGTTCAATAGAATCAACAGTGGCGGTTTGGGTTTTGATTTTAACGGTTTTGGCGTTAGGCAGGTGACGCAAGGCAATGTCGCGTATTCCTTTGGGCATGGTTGCCGAAAAAAGAGCCATTTGCCGATTTTTCGGGGTTCTTTCCAAAATCCATTCTATATCCTCAAGGAACCCCATGTTCAACATCTCGTCCGCTTCATCCAGGACTAACGTACTGAGACCATTAAGGGATAAAGTATTGCGGCGAATGTGATCCATCACTCTGCCCGGAGTCCCCACGACAATATGGACTCCACGCCTAAGCTGTTGCAACTGGGGAACCATGCTTGCGCCGCCGTAAACGGACAACACCCGCAGTCCCTTGATATATTTGCCATAACTCTGAAAAGACTCACTGACCTGAATGGCCAGCTCACGGGTAGGGGTTAGAACCAAAACCTGTGGTTCGCGACAGGAGGTATCTATTTTGGTTAAAATGGGCAAAGCAAAGGCTGCGGTTTTGCCAGTACCGGTTTGAGCTTGGCCCAGGAGATTATGCCCCTCCATGAGTAGAGGGATAGTCTTTGCCTGAATAGGAGATGGGGCCTTGTAACCAATATGGTCAATGGCTTTGAGAAGGGGACCTGATATTCCCAACTCATCGAATGTTAAGGATAATGACATAATAATACTCGTTCCTTGCCTGAAGATATTTTAAATCTTTCAGGAGTTTTTTTGAAAGGTTGAAAAAAGTGTCCGACATTTTCCATACTGAGTCGGAACTAAAATATCTTTTAGATTGGGGTAATCTAAGAAAGAGAATGGATTGAATAAGTTGGTAAGAATTCTAATGAGGTCTTCCTGGATCAATTATTGTCTTTCGAATCAATTTCCCTATATGCCTATTGTTTGCTAGTCAAGCAAAATTATGTTTTTTGCCAAAATATAGCATGTTAAAGACCCCCCCATAAGGGTGCTTTGATTATTCTGGCTTTTTAGAGTCTGTGGCCAAACCTTTACTTAAGAGGAGAATTTTCATAATTTTTTTCAATCCTGATTTCTTTCATGCTGGTGCAAATACCTGGACCCATCTATAGTTTGCTTGCGGGCAGAGCATAATGGGGCATTTGGGATA
>NZ_CEYAEZ010000005.1:0-64037 GCF_982781345.1 Desulfovulcanus sp. | reverse complement strand
ATTTTATTAAATTATTTATTTAATAAATTGCCTCATGTTGAGGAAAAACAACAATTGTTAAATGGCTAATCGGGTAGCTGGGGGTCTTTCTCCCCCAGCCCCCACAACACCCTGCGTGCGGGCCCGCACAGTCCGTTTCATCAAGATTACCGTTATGTTGTCGAGATGAAACGGAAGATAGATTCGCTGTCTGGTCGGGTAATCAAGGTGGATATTCAATGGAAGCTGTGCATAGTTCACTGTTTTAAGAAGATTCATCGTTACCGAACTGGCTTTGCGTAATGGGCTGATTTTATGATGGTATTTGCATAAAATGAATATTGAGATATCGGAAAGGTTATCCGGGAACAAAACAACCTGAACAAGCCGGTCCATGTATCAGCTGCAAAAAAATGAATTGGTGATAGCGGCAATTTGAACCTGTTAGGACGAACAAAAGTCAAAATTTGTATAAACAAGCCCTGAAAAAAGATTTTTCTACAGGCTCGTTGGGCAATAAAAAGTCCGGATTACAATAGACTTTGAGTGGTGTGATAAATGGCAAAATTTGAAACAAATGTAGCTGGTGTTACCTTCTACGATGTTGATTTTTCATCAATCTCACCATCTTCAAAGGTTGAAATTGTGCCAGAGCCTGAGAATCCTCATGACAGTAATGCATTAAAGGTTATAATAGATGGCAAACATGTTGGATACATAAAAAGAACTCTAAGTACCTTTTTGGCGCAGAAAATAGCTGATGGTGTTACTTTAAAAGCTAAAGTTAAAGCCATTGTCGGAGGTAGTGCATATAAAAATTATGGTATTATTTTATCAATATCCCTCTTAGAAAATTACAATCATAGAAGTGCAGATCAAGAATTAGGAGAATTCGTAGCTGGCAAGATCGATGTTATCCGATATATGGTCACCCCGCATCCAATAAAAATTTTTGTAGGGCAAAAGCCTTCCTGGGAGTCGTTCCTTGAAGATGTAAAAGATATTCCCAAAAAAGTAAAAGAACCGAAAGAACCAGATTACCAGAAACTTTATAAGATGGAGGTTCCTTTTTGGAAAAGATTGTTTTCTTATACTCTAGCTAAATTTACTCAAGAGAAACGCCGTGAATGGATGACATTATGCCACATAGCTAGAGAACAAAATAAACTAAGAGAAGCATTAATAAAAAAGATTTCTGGATATAAATATAAGGAAGAATATCAATCATACATTTATAGTAAACAAATTGAGCAATGCTTTAGAAAACATGGCATAGTCATAAAAACAGAAATAAAAATAGACGAGATGATAAAAGATGGCTATATAACATCATATGAGCAGGTCTTATATGAAAACCTAAAACTATCATTTCCAGTCTATCGTCAAATAACTATTAATGATTATTCCTTTGATTTGATCGTTGCTGTGCCGCAGACTAATAAATTATGGATTATTGAAGTTGATGGAGTTATCCATAGAAGAAAAAGAATTATTGAAAAGGATCATGAAAAGGATAATCTTGTTCTTAGAAATGGAATTTCTCTAATTCGAGTAACTAATTATTATATTAAAAGAAATTTAGAAGAGGTTTTGAACAAAATTACAACAAAAATTCTTGAAAGTTCATTAAATTAGTTATGCAGTTATAGAACCGCCCCAATCGGATAGCCGGGGATTTTTTCTCCCCCATCTCCACATCACCCTGCGTGCAGGTATGCACAGGGCGGTTCATCAAGATTATCGGATAGAATAACAAATTAGCTTAACGGAGATAACGGACATGTATGTAAAAGTATGGATATTATCTCTATCTTTTTTGATTATTTTAACTGCCGAGGCAAATTCTTATGTATCAAATGATTTGTTCTTTGTATCAAAAAATTTACAAAATTTTCTCGTTGAAAATATTTCCCTTGAACATGTGCGCCAGTATTTTGTGACCAATGAAAAGATCGGCAACATATTTGTTGTTGAAGGTAAAGCTGTAAACAGATTTAATAAGACTACAAAATTTATTAAGTTAAGGGCCACTCTCTATGATGATCATGGTAAAATATTCAAGTCAAAAAATTTTTATTGTGGAAATACTGTTTCCCTGTTTCAACTACAGGTATTAACTCAGGAAGAGATTGAAGCGTCACTTAATGCCAAGCTTGGTATTTTGACCAATAACATTTCTATCAAGCCGGGCGGCTCAACGCCTTTCATGGTTATTTTTTACGCACCGCCAGAAAATGTGCAAGAGTTTGGTCTGGAGGTCATTGACGTTAAGGAGGTGAAATGAATAGATACTTTTCTCTTTGCTTATTCCTACTAAACATATTATTTTTTATTAGTATCAGGATAGTAAGTGCAGAGAATGATGCATGTTCTCTAGCCATAAAGCTATCAGATAAAGGAATTGAAAAATATTTAAGATTGAAAGAAGATATTGCTCAATTTCAACAGCATTTCACGGAGAATGATCGTACCAAGCCAATACAACAGGGCATTGATCCAAATTCTTTAGAACCTGTTGATTTAGAATTTGATTTACAGCGCCGTCAAATCTTAAAATATCTTATAAAAGCTCAAAAGTTATGCCCGAATGATACCAATTTAAATTTTAATCTGGGGTTCGCATATTATCAATTTGGCAACTATATAGAGGCTGAGAAATATTTAAAAAGAGCAGTGATAAAAAATGATATAAATGATGATATAAATGCAGATTGGCTAAATCTGTTAGCTTGGATAATGATAAAAAATGGTTCTAATCCAGAACAAGCAATTAAATATGCAAAAAGAGCACTCAAACAAAAGCCTTCTTCTCCAGCTATCCAAGATACCATTATTCACGCTTATATAGCTGCTGGCAAATTGTCGAAGGCCATAGCATTGGCTGAAAAGTTAAAAAATAAATATCCGAATAATGAGAGAGTTAGGGCAACTTATGATGTAGCAATGGAAGCCATCGTACAAGATGTAAACATAGGAAAAAATGATTCGCTGGAAGCAAAAGAAAGAATTTTTTCTGTCCTTTCCAAAAAAAAATATGGAACGAAGAATAAACTAAACAAAAAAGAAGAAACCATGCTAGGGCCGTTCACGCCAGAAGAATTTGAAGAGTTTATAAAAGAAGTAACCTCGCCTAACAGTATGTCTGCTTATGGTATTCCCAGAGAAAGGTCAATTGGAGAAAGTACCGAGGAAGATAGCTGGCCGACTGCTAGACGAATTTTAAAAAAGAAAACTACCAGAGATACAGCAATTGGAAAAAAAACATATCATTCAGATGATATAGCTGTCATCATTGGCAATAAAAATTACTCTCACTCTGGCTTTGGCGTGCCTGATGTAGACTTTGCGCTCAGAGATGCGACAACAATGAAAAAATATGCTATTTCCTTGCTTGGTTTTCTCCCTGAAAACATTATATATGTTCAGGACGCGACAAAAGCTAGACTTGAAAAAATTTTTGGTACCAGAGAAAACCCCAAAGGCCAACTTTACAATTGGTTAAAACCTAGCAAATCAGATATCTTTATTTATTATACTGGTCATGGTGCACCAGACTTGAAGGATAGATGCGCCTACCTTATGCCTATAGATGCTGATCCCGATTACATTTCTACAACAGGTTATTCCCTAAACGAATTTTATAACAACTTGGTAAAATTACCTGCTCGAAAGATTACTGTGGTACTGGATGCCTGTTTTTCCGGCGCATCTCCAAAAGGTTTTCTCCTTAAGAATGTTAGCCCTGGTATGTTAAAACAGGTCAATTCTGTTCGCGGAATTAAAAATACAGTGATATTTACCAGTGCTGCTCAGAGCCAAGTTAGTTGCTGGTATCCGGCCAAAAAGCATTCATTGTTTACCTATTACTTTTTATATGGACTAAATGGTGAAGCAGACAAAAACAGGGATAAAAAAATAACTGTTGGGGAACTAAAGACATACCTTCAAGAAAAAGTCCCTTATTGGGCCAGAAGACTAGCAGGCAAAGAGCAAACACCAGTTGTGATAGGAGATAATTCATGGGTATTGGTCAGGTTAAGATAATCTCTTTTGTTGTTTTATTATTTGTTGTTGTTCTTTCTGCTCAAGCCAGAGTGATAAAGGGCATATTAGGCAGAGGTGAAGCAGCGGTTGTAGGTATTACAGCGGAAGAAGGACAATTTTTAGCCCTGCAACGGGCACGGGCCGATGCCATTGAACAGGCAGCAGGTATAAAGCTACTTGGATCAACACTTGTCTGTAATAATATGCTGGCCGGAGATTTTATTAAGACCTTTACTCGTGGCTTTATTATTGCTGAAGAAATAAAATGGTTGCCTTTAGAACAGTTTCAGTCAGACCCCAAAATTCCTCCTATTCCCATGTATCTGGTACAGATAAAAGCAGATGTGAATGTGCCTCAGAAAAACAATCCACCCATCTCATTGCAGGCTTCCCTAAATAAACAGATATTTGCATCTGGGGAGCACGCTGTTATAAAAATAACGACATCAGAAGATGCTTATGTTGCGGTTTTTAACATCCGTGCAGATGATAAAATCGAAATGCTTTATCCTAACAATTACACGACAGCACAAGTGATTTACGCTAACAAAAATTTTTTGTTTCCTTCTGCTGATAGCGGCGTTATACTGAAAATGTTTCCTTTAAAAAAACATAAACAAGACACAGAGGCCTTTTTGATAGCTGCCAGTCATGTCAAGGAAAAGATTTCACCATTTACCAAACATTTTCAATGTGAGAAATTATACTCCGTTCCGGAATTTTTCAAGTTATATGCTGATATAGCAAACAGTTTAACAGAGATAATACTTTCTTATAATGTACACAAGTAATTGAATTATCCAAGCATTAGATAAAGGTGGCCCCACTTAACTTTTGCAGAAGGAATTGCAATGGTGAGGAAGGTTGTTTGAAAACAAAACCAACAAAAATCCATCTATTAGTTGCAAAAGAATGAATTCTTGATGGCGGCAACTTGGACTGGCCAGGACGGACAAAAGTCAAAATCTGTATAAACAAAGCCCTGAAAAAAGGTTTTTCTACAGGCTCGTTGAGATTTTAAGGTGAGCGAAAATGAAACTATCTAAACTAGAAATTTGGAATTTCCGTTCTATAGAGCACGTTGAAATAGATATTGGGGAATTAACAAGTATTATTGGAGAAAATAATTCCGGAAAATCAAGTATATTAAAGGCAATTGAACTATTCTATCTTGAATCGGTTCGACCTGTAAATGAAGAGTATTTCTTTTTTAAAGATCAAACAAAACCTATAGAAATTGCTCTCACATTTGACCGATTAACGGACGATGAAAAAAAACAAAAATATATAAAGCATTGGATATGCAACGATGCTGTCCGTATAAAGAAAGTTGTTAAATTTAATGCAGAGACCAATAAATATTCAATGCAATTATATGGTTGGCAAAAGAAACCAGTTGAACAGCATTTCGATTTATCTCAATTCGATGATTTCAAAAGCAACATAAAAAAAATAGTCAAACAGTTTAAATTACCTAAATATTTTTTTAATGAAAAAGGAAATGTTACCCAACAGTCATATAAAGAAGGAGTTCGTAAGCATATAGAGGCGGGCCAAGTACAGTTTGGAACACCTGATTGGTTAAAAAATCCCGGAGGGTTGAAAGAAAATTTCTCAAGCTTATTACCTCGTTTTTATTTTGTTCCTGCTATTAGAGACGCAAACGATGAATCAAAGACAACCCAGCAGACGATCTTTGGTAAATTGATAAGTGATCTTACCAACCGTATAATAAGTAAAAATCCTAAGTTTGAAGAAGTAAAACAACAGCTTGATGGATTAGAGAAATACCTTAATAGAGGTGAAGATGGAGATGATACAAATCGTCTTCAAGAAATCAAAGAACTGGAAAAAAATTTATCAGATATAATTAGTGAAAATATTCCAAACAGCAAGGTTGAAATTGAGATTATTACTCCTGAGTTATTAGACTTGTTCAAGGATACAAAAATTAGTTTGAATGACTCTTTATCTACGTCAATTGAGTCAAAAGGTCATGGACTTCAGAGAGCTTTAGTCTTTGCCTATATAAGGGCATATGCAAAAACATTAAATGCTATTGCTGACGGTGAAAATAAGACTTATAAAAATTTCATATTAGGAATTGAAGAACCAGAGTTATGTCTTCACCCTAATGGCCAAAGAAAAATGCTCAATGTTCTTGAAAATATAAGTGCGCATGATCAAGTGATATTTTGTACCCACTCCAATTTCTTTGCAAATATGTTTGACTATAAAAATATTGTCATTTTGAGAAGAGATAATAATGAGCCATGTACAGCATTTCAATATAAGGGAGATATTTTCGAAGCAGAAGAGCCAAAAGACAAGAAAAGACTAAAAAAAGTATTTCGTTATTTGAGCCTTTTTGATTTATCACGAAGCGAATTGTTCTTTAGCAAACAAGTGGTGCTCGTAGAAGGAGATACGGAGAAATTTATAATTCCCTTCTGGGCATCACGGCTTGCCATGAAAGATAAAAAATATGATTTTTCTGCAAAGAATATTTCAGTGATAGAATGTGGTGGCAAAACAAATTTACATATTTTTATGAGGGTTCTAAATAAGTTTTCAATTCCCTATATTGTGATTCATGATGTTGACCCAATAGATTTTCCAGAAGATAAACCAGAGAAAACTGATAAAGAAAAACAACAACTTCGAATGTTTCACGAAAATAGATTCATTCAGAGAGCCCTTGATGACAGAGTTGGAAAAATAATTCAAATCAATCCTGAATTAGAAACAGTTATTGATGTATCAAAATCACAAGCCAAAAAAGAAGGAAAGGTCGCGGCATCATATTTGAAATATGATGATCTGGATATCGAGGAGTATCATCACAATATTTTAGCGATCATTGAAAGTATTTTAGCGTGGGAGCACGACACAAGTTCTATTGTGATAAATCATAAATAAAATACCCCAACAAGTCGGTGCAGTGGACGGCAATTTCGCTGCGCTCCATAGCGGCAGGCGAGCTTATAGTTAGCCACAAAGAGGGTCTACATGGGGAGAAAAAGTAGATTAAAAAGAGAGAGGAAGAAGCTTAGAGCTCTCGGCCTTGTTGATGAATCGATTAAAAACCTAGTACTTCTATCCGAACACCATAGCTCGGTTTATAGATTTTTTCCGAAAAAGTCGCAGGCTGATGCGTTAACTTCTGGCAAAGTTTGGATAAGTACGCTAGAGAGATGCAGAGCTTATGAAGATCCCGAGCAAGGAGATCCAGAAGAAGCGCACGAGGTTTATAATTCTGGGCATGCTGTTGGTGGTAGTGATAACCCTGAATTCGTTGAAGTAGCGAGGCGTAGCGGAATTCACATTGGCCCCGGCTGTAACAATATAACTCTAAGTAACTGTACGAACGTTACTTCGCTTCCAAATGCGTATGTACTGTGTACAACGACCCAGTTTTCACCTGATAATCTAAGTGAGACTTTTGGTAAACACTGCGTAGAAATTGCTGATCCTAAAAAGTTCTTTATTGCTGTCTCTAAGAGACTGGAAAGCGTGGTGAGCTATAGAGAGGCAGCTGCTGGTCCAGTGATATATCGAGATAGAAGTTATACTGGTTTAGAGCGACCGCCTGGACCAATAGGCTTCGTTAAGCCAAAAGATAAGTATAGTAAGCAAAAAGAATATAGGTTTTTATGGATACCTGATACATTAAAAGGGATAAAGCCTTTTTTACTGGATTGTCCTGAAATAAAAGGATTATGTAGAAAAATTGCCTAATCGGGTAAAGGCGAGTTGGTTTTTCCCTCCCACCCCTCACCACCCTGGTCTGCGAATCCTCCCTGGAGAAAAGGATCTTGCGACGAATTGAGGATAAGCCTTGACCTTTATTTAAAATTTGTGTTATATATAAATTATGCAATAACTATACATTTTCAAACTCCTAACAGGAAGGTCGAACAATGGTAACTTTTGTTGCACTTGCATTATTATTTGCCGCCGCTATAAATATCTATTGGTATTTTGCGGATGGTAGAGGTGAAGATTTTATAAAACAGGCTAGAGAGTTGAAAAAATATGCCCATGAATCTAAATACCATCAGCGTTACAATCCTCTTCATAGTGATTGGATAGGCAATATTTATCATGGCCTTTATAGTGGTGATTATGATGATGATTAACAATTTAATTCTATAAAATAAAAGCCCCCGATTTGGGGGCTTTTTTGTTTAACCTGCATCTTTCTCAAATGCCTTTTCTACATCAATTCCATCTCCCGTATCAGGAGTTACACTGTCCATATCATCAGCATTTGGCCCATATTCCTCTATGCTCCTGTCTCCGCCTGGCCTTTCCTGCCGATATTCCCTAAACGGATTTTGCGCCTGCATAGGGTTGTCTTGTGGTTGAGCCTGACCGTAAACTGGCTGGCTTGTCTGAACTGGTTGTTCTGGTTGTGTCTTTTCCTGTAACAATTTCAATCCTGCACTGTTGCTTAAATCAATTTCCGGTTCATTATTCCCATATACCCCTTGCCCTGATGCAGCTTTATGGACATTTTCAACGGCCACGTCCCGAACAGTCGGGTTGTTGGCATCTTCCAGAACATCCCTCGCGGATTGCTTCATGGCCTCAACGTTGTAATGTGGTGGTAAATGCTTGCCTGCAGTTTTG
The DNA here is from genome assembly GCF_982781345.1 of Desulfovulcanus sp. Classification (NCBI taxonomy): domain Bacteria; kingdom Pseudomonadati; phylum Thermodesulfobacteriota; class Desulfovibrionia; order Desulfovibrionales; family Desulfonauticaceae; genus Desulfovulcanus; species Desulfovulcanus sp. The sequence continues at coordinate 55,382 of NZ_CEYAEZ010000005.1, read as the reverse complement.
GCAACATTATCGTGCATTTCGTCTTGCAACGACTGCTCATTGCGCAAATTTTCAACCAAACGCCCTTTCATCATCTCAAATGTTTTGCCAGGCTCAAGATTAATTTCTCCTTGCTTAAAAGTATTTACAAAATCTTTTGTTTGCTGCGGCACCGTATCATAAATCCGTTCCGCCATGGTCTTTCTATCCTCCATGCTGACCTCCCTTGCAGTTCCAGTCGTGCCTACCTGTCCACCTTGAAACTCGCCATTTTGGGTCAACATGGCCACACCCTGGGACAAAGCTTGCGCCTCTTCTGTGGTTAGTGCCATCCCCTTCAGGGATTCCATATCTCCAACCCTGTAAAGGTATTGCTCTGTTTTGTCTCCTCTTCGCACAACAACATTCATCAGGCTGTTGCCGGCGCCGAGTTTTATTCCTTTTAGTTTACCATCCACGATTGTAACTTCCCCAACATGATCCCGCGGATTGAATTTAGTCCGCTGATGCCATGCATCCACGTCCTTTATCGCCTGCTGAACATCCAGATTTCTATTTTCTGGCGTAAAAACTTCTTTTTGCAAATCTCTTTTCAAATTCTTTACTTTTGCCTTCACTGTCTCGCCCTGATTCAACTTTTTCTCCGCAGACTTCTCAATCCGTCCCTTCTCCTCCCTTAAACCTGTCTCTATGCCCTTCTGCCTTGCCTCCACCTCATCAAGAGTCGGAGTGTCTTTTTGCAGTGCAGAGCGCAAAGACCTAAGCTCGGCCACCTTTTGATCCAGGTTCTGCTCTTTTAGGCCGGTCAGCGCCATATCAATTTTGTTTTTTATTACATCACTTAATCCAGGCAAACTTTTCAAATTTTCCAAAAAGTCAATTTGTTTCTCTCTACCTGCCTTGGCAAATTCATAACTTAATTCAGCCTGTTTTTCAGTCGTAGATGACAGCATGCCGTTTTCAATTTTATCAAGAGTCCGATTAAACCCACTTTCTTCCAAAACATTTCGCATACTTCCAAAATGACTATCATTCAGCGCGCCAAAAATTTCTGCCATATTTACTGTAGTAGAAATACTGTTACCTGCCACGTCTCGCAAATCATCACTCATAGAACTTACAATCTGCCTCATTTTGGTCCATGTCCGCAGCCTATTGACTGTGTCATTAATATTTTTTTGAGCAATCGCGCTATCACTGAAATTCTGGCCTGTTTGTAATCCCAATTGTTTCTGCAAACCTTTTGCATAATCAATACCCACGTTTTCTTTAAAGTTCTTTACCAGATTTTGTGTATCGCCAAACAGAGTTTTTATTAAATCCTGCTCTTTTTGAGACCATTTTTGTTCCAGCTTCATAACTCCTTCTATGCCCCCACCAGAGCCAGCAATATTAAGACCCACTTTCGCTGCTATCCTGGAAAGCATTGAAAAAGCTTCCTCTTTACTCATACCATTATCAAAACTATGACTTTTTTCTAGCTTATTTGCGTACTGCAACGCCCACTCTGCCCCTTTATCACCCTTTACCATTTCACTTGCAGTGCCATTTCTGAAAGCATTTTCCGCTGCTGTTACCACCGCCTGTTGACCATCGCTTGTCAAAGTCGCCACCGTAAGGTTAGTCCCAGCCTGTTGCGTAAACGAACCGCTAACGCTCCTTAACTCCTGAGCAGCTTTTGTATATTGAGTTCCAGCCTGCACTTGTATTTTTTGATCAGCCAGATGAGGCCCTCTTAATATGCTTACGCCACTACCAAACGCAGAGGATTGCGGCACCTGGCCAAAAACACCGGTCATCTGGCCATGACGCATATTTGCAGTGTTTCGCCAGTATTGATATTGATTAGCCGCTTCATTCCACATTCTTTCCAGCTTCATCTCTTCTTCCTGTTGCGCACGTCTTTGTGTTTCCGCTTGACTCTGATCAGCCGAAGAACTGGCAGTCGTTGCAAATCTATGACTACCCAGCATCAAGGGACCCGCTATCGCCCCCACAGCTTTTGGAGCCAACCAGCCCAATACCAGAGAAGCCAGGCCCGGAATTGTCATCGCCAGCATTGCTGCAGGACCAACATATTGCATTAAAGTGGCATTCATCGATAAATGTGTTTTATAAGTAATGCCCCCCATCACATTAAATCTTTGCAATTCATCCATTAGAAAATGATTGACTGCCGCATGAACAACTGCCTCAGTCGGGCTCCACAAAGTGACAAAGCACAAAGCAGAAAACCAGTAGGCAAAAGGTTTACCGCTCATTGTCAAAAACAAAGTCCCTATGAACGGAAACAAAAAAATTACGAACAACTTCAACATAGGTATAAAATCATTTAAATTCTCCAGATAGGACATTGCTGCAATGACACTCTGCTGTCTCTGGTCAGCGGACGCCTGGGACCAATAAGCCAATGCCTCAGGATTATTAATGGCAAGGTTGGTTTTTATTCCGTTTATCCAGAACATTTGTTCAAAGGCTTTTTGTGCTGTATTCTGGTAACCAGGAAATATAGTGGCAAACATGTTATCAAGAGCAGCCCGTACATCCGCAACACTTTTGACCGCTCTCTTATCAATCCTGGAACGTATCCTTTCTGCCGGCTTATTGGTCTCATTGCTACCGGCTTCAGTTGTGATAGCTCCGGCCAGATAATCATAAACATTAGCGCATGTATCTATTCTTTCAGTTCCATCTGGATAATAGATTTTTGTTAAGAAGACATCATAATCCAATGCCATTGTGTCCATCAAATTAGGGCTGTTTGCAATGGTAGAACCTGTCAAGTCCCCGTTGGCAATAGCGTGAAGAACACAATTCTGTACATAATCAGCAACAGTATGATACAGATCATCATTTAAAGATATTTGCTGCTGCAACAGCAAATCCATACTTCTTACGTGTCCCATGAAATCCCACTGGGCAAACTCAGGTCCATTAGGCGGCTGCAAATAATCATCTGCCATTTCTCGCATCAATTTTTCCAACGTGCTGGTTACTTGCAAGGAAAGCCCTATGCCAAGGGGAATATCATCCACATTGTATGTTTCATGTGTAAAATCATCAATAATCTGAACATCCACCTTTGGCACCAATATAGCGTAATAAACCAGAGCGGGAGCAGCAATTCCTTTTAAAAGCGTAACATAGTCAGCGCCTTTACTACCCCATATACCCATAACAACAGCCAGACATGCACCAAGATAGGCGAGTCCAGCCCATTCAGGGCCTCCCATAAAATGTAAAATGGAAGTCAATCCAGACGCTAACTCAAAACCATTATTAAATCCGTATACTATCAAATCAGCCATTCAACATCCTCCTTTTTGCTTTTCCTCCTGCGGAACCTGACAAACATCAAACTTTTTGGTTTTCATCTGGAAATGTGTGGTCCCACCTGATGAATTTATGGTGGGCGTGTTCTTTTCAAATTTAACAACGCCAAAACAGCTCCGGTGTCCGGGTAAATGTCCAGGGGAGAAATCCCTAAACAGCCTGGGGCCCTTCTCCGAGGGTTTGCTAGCACCGGAGCTTTTTTATTTGGCGAACTAGCAAATTATCGGAGGTGTTCTATGACAAACGCATTGCAACAGGTAGAGGTTTCTTTGGTTGATGGTCGACCAATGGTGAGTAGTTTGAAGGTAGCGGAACATTTTGGAAAGAAACATTACAATGTGATCAGAGCAATTAAATCATTGAAAATTCCTGACGATTTTCGTGCCCTCAATTTTGAGGGCACCTCTTACAAAGATGTTCAAGGTAAAGAACGTCCTGTTTACCTTATGACTCGCGACGGCTTCACCCTACTCGTCATGGGCTTCACCGGCAAAAGAGCCATGGAGTGGAAGATTAAGTATATAGAGGCGTTCAATGCGATGGAAAAGAAGCTTCTCGAAGAGAAAATCAAAAAACAGAGTCTCGATGAACCTTCCACCTCTGATGACCGCCGTGCCCTGCGTATGCTGATCCAGGTCTGGGTTTACAAGCTTACCGACAAACCGAGACCAGCGGATTACAAAGCAGCGTGGAGGCAGGTACTGGCGCATCTCAATGTCCCGACCATAGAGGATTTGCCAAAAGAGCGTATTCCTGAAGCCATTCGATTTGTTCAGACTCAAATTGATACCATCAATTATTACAGGATCATGGGAAGCAGCATTTTGCCAGAAGGAAAGCAGGCTGAACAAAACACCTCCAATTTGCCTGCGATACAAGATTTTGATTTGCTAGAAGTACAGTCGCGGATAGGAGAATTGAGAGAAGAGGCAAGAAATTTTCTTTTGAGTATGGAATGTTATGCCAATGAGATTGTTGGCAAAATGGAGTGGGACAGAGTAGGGAATTTGCAGGCATCAGAAGCCAATAGAATTGTCCTGGAAATGTTTGATTCAATGGGCGGACTTATGCAAGCTATCATTCATCAGTTAAATATCCTGGCCAGACAGCGAAAATTGTTTGCTCACTAAAATTATCCCGGAAGAAACGAAAGGTATAGAGGCAGGCATTATAGCCTGCCTTTTTTACATTCCAAGCTCGTTTTGAGGACGCAGGTCAGCTTCCGGTCTTAGAAACATTTTTTTAATAGGCTGCAACCTCTAGCAATCCAAGCTTTGATTTGATAAATTTTCCTGGCTACCCAACCTTGAAAAACCATAAGTGTCAAATTACGCAAGTTACGCCTGTGGAGAGAGGCTCTGTGGACGACCGTGCCTATCTGCCTTTTCTCTCTAGCAGGAGTTTATGGACATTCGACCTTTACTTCACCCCAGAAGTGGCTCAAAATTGTTGGTTGATTTTGGAACACTTTAATTGACCATTGACACTGTGACAAAGTTAGCATAATGTATATTTGTGTGCCTCAAGGGCCAAGGCTTTCCTGTATCTCCTTCAAAGTCGTTGCCCGTGCCACAAAGGCAGGCACTATCAGACAAAAAAATTAACAAATATAGGATACATCTTTTTGAGGAATATCGCGATTTGCCGCTACCTTGTTTCTTCCTTGTCTTTTGGCCTCATAAAGGGCCTTATCGGTCTTTTTGAGCAACTCATCCAATAATTCATGAATTTTTGCCTTCTTAATTTTCCCCGCCGGTTTACAACTGGCCACACCAAGACTTATGGTAATTGGCAATCTTAAATTTCCTATAGTAAAGGGTTTTTGGTTTATGAATTCACAAAGTCTTTCGGCAAATTCAATAGCAACTTTGCTATCTCCGTCAATAAATCCAATCAAAAATTCCTCTCCTCCGTATCTTCCGATGACATCATAGGGTCGACATATGTTTCTAAGGCGTTGGGCAAGTTCTTTAAGTACTGCATCCCCTACCTGATGCCCATAAGTATCATTTATCTTCTTAAAATGATCTATATCCAGCATAATAGTATGAAATGACTTTTGTTCTCTAAGGGCACGGTAGAACTCCTTTTCCAATGCATTAAAAAGCGCTCTCCTATTAAAAAGGTCTGTAAGTTTGTCCATAGTTGCCATTTTTTTCAGACGGCGATTTGTTTCTTGAAGCGTTCTTTCAAGGGCAATTATCCTTAATCCAACCGTAATTCTTGCATAAAACTCTTTTGCATGTATGGGTTTGAGAATATAATCGTCTGCTCCAGCCTCCAGACATCGAGCAATTTCTTCTTTTTCTTTTATCACTGAAAGAAAGATGATATAGACATAATGTTCTACATTAGTATTTCTTATCAAGCGACACACCTCAAGGCCATCCAGCTCTGGCATAATCCAGTCCAAAAGCAGCAAAGATATCCTTTGTTTATTCTTTTGAAAATATTCCCAGGCTTGCTTGCCATCTTCTACTTCAACAACATCGGTAAAGCCATATTGTTTAAGCAGACGAACAATTAATTTACGAATAAAAGGAGAATCTTCTGCTACCAAAACGGTAATTTCTTGAGGTAGTTCAGTAAGCAATTTTTTAATATCTTTTATTTGCATTGTATTTTTTATAAAAATATACTAACAAGATTATCCAAGATTTTGTGGCAATTTTTTAATAATCAATTTATAAAAGTCCAGAAATTACCCTGGGGTGCTTATGCTAGCTGTTAATTCTGAAGTTCTTTACGTAAGTTGTGAGTTGTTCTCGTACAAAGAGATAGTTCAGTCAGTTGGATGGTGATCTATTTTTTCTTGTATGGATTTCATGAGCTAAAGAAAAGACAGCTCATCTTCACAAGACTTGACAAAGTTTCTAGAAGAATAAATACTTTTACTTTTACTATTGACATAGAAAAGAATTACTAACACCTTTTGGAACAAAAGGTGACTTTTCTTTATGGGAATAGGCGTCATAAAATGGACTTACGTCTATGACATTAAGATAATCCCAGATAAAACGGATGATATAATTTTGGGCACCCAGTCATCTATTGATGGTGGCAAGAGATAAGATTGATTTATCTTTCTTTTTGAAAAAAATTTATCTTATTAAAGCAGTGGCAACAAAATTTAAAGTAAAAATTCGGTCACAAGCTCTAACCAATGCTTAATACTCACCTTAACTGACTTTTTTGCTCTTCTCGTCCACGACGCGTCTTTAAAAAGCCAATCTCAGCACATCAGTGTCTAATCATATCAAGAGTTTAGCAGTACCAAATTTCGGACTTTTTAAAACAGAAATATAAGATAATATGAAAAGTTTATTTTTTGTCAATATCATAAAAGTGTATAAACAAATAAATATATATGTTATTTACTAATTAATTAAGTATTATATATTATTGGCATATGGATCTAAAAAACGATGAAATTTTGCGAATGTTAGGGGAAGGTATACAATTTTTGCGTAGAAAAGCAGGGATGACCCAGCAGGAACTGGGGGAATTGGTGGGTTTAAATCCCAATTACATCAGCGCAATTGAGAGAGGACAACGTAATGTTACCATTATTACTTTGCAAAAGATAGGCCAGGGACTGGGCATAAATATAGATGAAATGTTATACATTTGTTGCAGACACGGATATAAACAGAAAACATTTAATGATACCAATCCAGATTTAGATCAATCATCAGCCCAACCTATTATGTCCTCTTTTTTTTCCATGTCCCCGGAAGAAAAGCAGATACTCATTTTGCTCCGCAATATAAACTCCAGAAAGATTAAAAATGGCCTGAAAATGCTTTTGTTAGGTCTTGCCAAGACAAATAAAGCAAATCTCCCTGAAGAGAGAGTCTCTAGAGAGTGAGGTTGTATGAGGAGCTAAAAGTTTTAGATGTTGTAGAGAAGAAAAATTTGATCCAACCTTTCGAAGAGTGCGAGCTTGTTCTCGAGTGTAAGGTTGTCTACGAAGTTGACCACTCTGGTAAGGGCGGATTATTTTCTCGGGGTACACACCTCATTAGACCCTGACGACAGGCAAGTCCTCCCATTTCGTAGTATAGGCGGGTAGATCTGTGGGAGCGGCGGGAAAAACATTTCTTTTCCAGGCCGGTATCTGCTACCGTCAAAGTGCCCTTTCCCCATTCGGCATTTATCCTATCCATAACATGCATCAAGCGTTCCTGCTTTTGCCTCTTGTTTTTAGCTCAAAGGTGAACATGATCCCGGCTTTTTTATGACCATGGTCCGAAGAATAAATCTTTTCCAGAACAAGGTGGGCTTTTTCAATTAAAAACGGGGGTAATTAGTAGAAGGTATATTTCTAAAAAAATTGTCAATGGTCAAAATTTTTGATTTGAACGACGACTTACTTCCCGCCATAGTGGTTGACCTTCCAACCTCGTTTTGAGGCCGGAGGCCTGACCTGCGGCCTCAAGTTGAAGACGCAGGTCAGCTTCCTGGTCTTATTATTTATAAAATTTAAAAGGCGAATAGCCAAACTGATCCATTAACCTGGCAGTTATTTCTTTCTCCAACATGCTCATCCTCGTTACGTTATCAAGAGCTTTATGAAAAGTTTCCAAGACATTGCGGTAATAAACAGTAAGCGCACGCCTGAACTCTCTAATCTTGCCTTTTAATGTCTTTGCAGCCGCCTGAAATTCTTCTTTGGACACAGCTGCATAATCTTTTCCTCTCTCCAATGTATTCATATACTTGTCTATATTGGTCGAAGCCAGCTTCGCTACGTCTTGCAAAAAGAAATAGGCATTGCTTACAGCAGCATATTTCTTGATTATGCCACTTTCCACAGATGCTATCCCCGCATCACCCTGATAAGCAAAAACATTTATCACTTGCCATAACGGCAACACCTGTTGATTTATAAATTCTATCGTTTCGCTGTCCATATAAGACGCACTACCACTACTTATTGCATTTGCTATCTTGGCCAGCGCATCCTCTGCTTTTTGCCCAAACTGCAAACTTGTTATGTCCGTAAGAGGAGCATCCGTATAATCCCCGGGACCTGTTGCCCCTGAAGGCAAAAACATACCAGGCAGACGAAAATCACTACCGCCTTCCAACAAACCGTTCACTATGTCAGCCACCTTCATTGGCGTTTTAGAGGGTATATATAGTACAGGAATAAGTTTTTGCCGTTTATCACTACCTGCCCCCTGCGACATGGGACCAATATAAATATCACCAAAAATACCCATTAACAGCGTTGAAAAATTACAAATTCCGTTAGTTTCACATCCTTTAAAAGGCGAATCATCACCCCCTCGCAACGCTTCCTGCTTTGCCAAAGTCTGCCAAAACGATTTGGGCCCCCCTGCAAAACTTGCAAACTCCTTACAAGCCCCTATGATAGAATGCTCCTCATCAGTAAAACCACAAAATTCCGTTTCATAAAAATCATCCAGCCAGGCTTTTGCTGTATTCACGTCTTCCTGAATTGTGCTAAGAGCACCGCCTAAATAATCATCAACCGGAAGACCTCCTGAATATCCCATTTCTTGCAACTTATTTGTTACATAATTGCCTCCCATATTAACCAAAGCCCTGGCCGCCGCACACTCGTCCATGGCCATCTGATTAACCAGGTTAGCTATACTCTCAAGCGTAGTCATTACATCATCGCACTGTTGACACAGCACCTTTAACGCTATTTTAAATGCAAAAGCCGGCGCAGCAGACATAATATTCTGAAATGCCTGAACCAAATATTCAGGCTGCATATAACTTAAACCGCCCCAAAAAGCGTCTATGCCTCCGCAACCAGCTTGAATCTTTGGAGTAGTTATACTCAAAATCGGCGTTCTTTGCGTTCTCACACGATAAGACGCCCCACCCAAACTTAAATACCCTTGCCTTTGTGTCTCATAATATGACGGATCAGATGTTATCATGGATGTGTAATCACTAAACCAATCAGCAAGGGCCACATTAGCCACCAGGACAAAACTAATTAATATTACAAGAACCTTGCGCATTGCATCCCTCCTGTTTTTCTTGCATCTGTCTGATTATATCCTCCGGCCTAACCAATTCTTCGACCATATCAGGACGCTCATAATTTTTACCCTCAAACCAGTCGTAATATGCTTTCATCAGACCCTGCTCCAGATCCGCCAGGGTGGACAAACCTGCCTTGATCCGCCTCTCCTTGATTTCGTCACCCACTTTCCCTACTACCCAGATATCCGGTACAATCTGGACCCCAAACCTCGCTGCGGTATCACTGTCCGCCGTCACATCCACCATCTGCAACCGCTGCCAGCCCCATTTTTTCGCAAAACCTTCAAGGATATACTTTTGTTTCTGGCAATATGCGCATGTCGGGGAATGAAAAAAAATAAGGCCCATATTATCACGCATGAATGGCACAATCTCAGACCTCAAATCCATCCGTTGCTTTGCCTCAGCCATTGATGCAACCAGGGTCGGTGATCTCCTTGTTGACATATCCAGTCCCGGCATCTCCTGCCTGACCTCCTCAACAGCCTCCTGAAATCTTTTAGCCCTGATTGAGGCTATTGCCTGAAGCGCATATAACTCTTTTACTCGCTGTTTATTGGACGGATCCATAACGGCCAAATCCTGCACCTCGTCTATCAACTTTTGAAATTCCTTTGGATGCATTGTCCAAACTCTATCCCAGGGAATTTTGATGTCAGTTGGGTACTCTTCTGGCTTGTTTTCTTTTTTGGCCACTTCCGGCTTTTCCTCTTCCTTCGGCTTCACCGGCTCAGGATTGGCCACTGTTTGGCTTGTGGCGTTTTCTTCCTGTACAACCTCATACCAGAAGTAACCTTTTGTCCCCGGCTTCTCCTGCACATCAAACCAGGCCGCCCACACAAAGCATGTCCAGACCAAACCTAAAAAAAACAAAGCTCCGAAAATCAGAATTACCTTGCGCATAAAGTCCCCCCTAAAAAAGACCTTCTCACTTATTACAACGCAGAATTGCGTTGTTCTTGAAAAGAAATGAAAGGAGGTTTTCGATGTATATTGGGATCAGCGGGAAAATAGGCGTAGGCAAGACCACGGTTGCCAAAATGCTGCTCAAAAAATTTCCAAGCTATAAAAAAATAGCCTTTGGAGATTTTCTGAAACAGGAAGTTTCACAGAAATTCAACTTCCCTTTGTCTTACTGCTATCATGCAAAAGACACCCTGATTTTGCATGATGAGCTTCCTCACGCGCCCATGTCTGTCAGACAAATTCTTCAATGGTGGGGAGATCAAAGAAGAAAGGAAAATCCATTGTACTTTGTGGATAAGATGAGGCGAGTCCTCGACCAATACGATAGAGTCATTATAGATGACGTCCGTTTCCCTGAAGAAGCAGCGCTGATGCAAAACTACGGCGGATTGTTGTTTCGGATACATCCATATCCAGGGTATAATTTCACTGCGTTTTCTAATCATAAAAGTGAAACAGCTCTGGATAACTTTTGTGCCTGGCAACAGGAATTTCGGCCAGATTGGGGGATTTCTTCACTGAAAAATGTGGCAAAAGAAATAGGTCTGTTTCTGCAGGGAGACTTTTATCCCTGTCCTGCTGAAAACAACCTGGCCCTTACTGGCTAGAAGCAAAAAACTCACCATGATGGGACGAACTCACATCCTGTTTGGGCTAACCCTTTACTCTGGTCTAAACCTGGCATTAAGCAACCGACTTGCCATGTCCGATCAATCTTTCTGCCTGGGGCTGGTCGCCCTGGGCAGTCTCTTGCCCGATATAGATGATCCCCGCAGCTGGATAGGCAGAAAACTTTGGCCTGTCTCCATGTCTTTGTCATCTATCACCAGGCATAGAGGACCTACCCATTGCCTGCTTGCCTGCCTGGCTGTTTTCATCTGTCTGGCTGTAGCCTATTGGTTTTATCCCAAATTTGCGTTGTATTATATAGCTTTCGGGTTTGGGTATTTCTCACATATCCTGGGAGATTTTCTCACTAAAGAGGGCGTACCTCTATTTTGGCCCAATAAAAAACGCTTTCGTTTTCCCTGGGCATTCAGGACGAACAGCGGAATGGAACAAATCGTGGCTATAATATTGGGAATTATCCTGATGGGAGAATTTTATCATTATTGGAGAGCGTTGATATGGACGCAATAAAAGAAGAAATTTTAACCAAAGAAACTATTTCTGAAATGATCGAAAACACAGAACAGTTTATTGCAAAGGCCCAAAAAACCAATTCTATTTTAACAAACAAACTTCATATCTTACCTACAGGAGATTTTCTCTGGCAACAACAGTTTGCCGTCTCGTATGCCCGAACCTGCCGGGGATTTGTAAACATATTCGAGATTGTCGGGACAAATGTTGATAATGTACAGAATGATAACTGGCTAGATATGTTTCTTCTGGCAAAAGATATGTTGCCGGAGCATTTCAAACAAATTCAAAACAATCTCGAAAAATATCTGTCTCAAAAACAAACAGTTTCCTGTATCAAAATCAACGATACAATATTTGTAGATCTTTCAGATATTTTTCAAATAGCAATTGCAAAAAATCTATGTTATTTTTCGGGCTGCAACTTTTTTTGGCCTGCACGAATAGAAGAATGGAACATAGATTTAGAATTTATTGGACTTTATGAAAAGCTGCAAAAAATTGTTGTGCAAAAAGAATTGCCGTTGCAAATCAGTATATTAAATAAACGTATTAAGAGAGAAGATGCCCCAGGTTGGTATAAAGATTATTTTGATGTGAGAATCGAAATTGTTAATATAGAAAACAGAAAAAAACTGGTTGTTGATAAAGAAAATATGATAGTCTTGGTTGATGAATTGCAACGATTATCCCGTATCGGAATGTTATTTGGGAAATGCGTTGTGGCAAAACAAATTTTCTGAGTCTCCCCATGCCTAAAGGCAGGGGGAAACTCAAAAAGTTGAGCAAATTCGCCAGTATAACCCCTGTAAACCTTTTGTGAACCTGATCTGACGTTTTTGAGGTAAAATTTCTTCTTTATGCCTGTTTGTGTAACTTTTGTGAACCTTTTGTAAACTTTCCAGACTTTTGCCCAGGCTCGCCAAAAATCAGACAATAAACACGGGAGACCAAGTTCCCCTTTCAGATGTGAAGTCTATAACACCACCAATAGCCATATACTATTTTCCCCTGTTGCATACTATCGCTACCCACCTTCTACCTACTCGACTTTCATACTATCATTGCCCATGTGCTAAAAGCTGTTTTCCTCCCATACTGACCCCCTCAAAATGAAAAAAATCTTAGCTTTTAAGACCAATCTGTCCACATATTAAAGAACACCCATACCCTATTCTGTCCACATTTAATTAAATGTGGGCAGAATAAAAAAACCTTCCATGTGTAACCTATAAACATCATTAACTTTTATTCCTTCAAAAAGCTATCGCATACTATGGACTCCCATTCTGTCCACATAAAGAAAAAAAAAGAAAAATATCTTTCTTTTCTTGTTTCTTGCTTGAAAGAAGCAAAAGCCCTGCCCCTTAGCCCCTACAACTTAAGCCGTACTCAATGTCTGTCCAGAAAAAAGCGTTGTCTCTTAAAAAAGGAGGTTCAATATCGTGGAGCTCTTTAAGGTCATCTTTAATGAACTGGATCGGCGCATCAAACTAACTAGCCAACATCTCAATCATCTTTATGAGGACCAGCAAAATTGTTTCATTGTGTCCGAAACAGAAAAGTTGAGAGAGCGTCTAGTTTTAAAACCCAAAAATTGTTCCAAGAAAAATTGCCAGATTTGTCCTCATAACATGGTCTGGAAACGATATGTCCTGAAAACCCTCAAGGATGGGACAGAGAAAAAAATCTGGGGGAAAGAATATCCTGTTGGGAAAGTGCCCTGGCAATTAAAAAACAAATTGTCGAATCCCAGTAGAGAACAATTACAACTAACAGAAACTAAAATTAAAAAAATCTTAAAGGCTAGGCAAAAGCTAATAAAAGCCAAGCGTACACTCATTTTAGTCCAAAACATGATCCCTGATAAAAGTACTTTGGAGCAATTAGTAAATGGAGAAAATTCATCAATGTAAATTCAAAGACACAACAGGACAATATCGTATCCAAAACAAATATAAAATTTTTATCTTCAAATCCGTGCCTCTGAAAATCTGTCCTGAGTGCAAAAAAATTCTGGTGCCGGAACCATCAACTCAATGGATGATGAACTATATCAACTCCTGGGACGCTAACAAGCCAGGAGCATTTTGTGTGCAATATATTAAATGGGGAAAGCGTATCTCAAAAAAAAGAAGAAAATGCGTTGTAAAAGTGGGAGGTAAAAAAGAATGGGAAAATGCCGATGTCCGCCAATATGCCGAGAAGTTTGAGGTAACTCTCAACCAGGGGAACGCCTGTACTCATGGCGTTTCCCTCCAACCATTCAAATTTGATTGAAGTACCCACGCCGGAGGATTAGAGTCAACTACTCCGCCCTAGGTGGAGCTTGCAGCTCCGTGGTTGACCAGCCTGAGTCCTTTAGGGACTACGTTAGGTGGGTCATGGCACCCTGGGGTGCGTAGCCAGCTCCAGGCTCTGCCGCTGGCGGTTAAACAGTCCTGTCGGGGTAGGGACAGTGCTGCCGGCATGACAAGCCCATCTAACATTGGCGAGGCATCCTTAACCGCCGTAAGGCGAGAAGTCGGAGGTAACTCAATGGCGTCTCCTCCCCGCTCTGAAGAGCGGGGTCTCCGGCGCCTAGGAGGAAAGAGAATGGAAAATAAACATGAAGAAGTAGAAAAAAAAGTTAAGACTAAGGCAAAATCAAATGTACCTTTAATATTATTATTAAGCTGGTTTTGTGCTGGCGTGCTTGTGTTGGCCTATCATAAGTTTACCGTTGTGCCTGAGCTTGACAATTTAAAGCTAATGCAAGCTGAAATCCAAAAAAAAGAATCCAGGGTTGCATGTCTCGATATTGATAAACTAATCACGGAAACGATGGTAGAGTATGCTAAAAAGAAAGGCGGTGTAACTGCAGAAGATACAGCGAAATTGACAAAGGCCGTGCGTGATGAACTGGCAAACTATAAAAATGCCAACCTCGTACTTGCCAAAAATGTAGTCCTGAAAGGATGCACTGATATTACGGAAAATATAACCATGGCCGTAAAAAAAGTCCTGGAAGGGGGGGTGAAATGACAGAAAAAAAATCCAACAACGAAGCAGTCAGACAAGTGCTGGAAGAATTTAACAAGTTAAATGAATGGCAAAAAATACAAATGCTCAATCGGGCCAATGTCTGGTACCTCAAGCACAAGGGGGCCCTTGTAGCTCCAATGCTTGAAATGCAAGAAATGTTAAGCATGCTGGCCAGATTGTCCTGGCTGTGCAGACGTTTTTATCAGCTAGATCAGGAACGCAAGCTCAATTTTAACCTTGAGCTTATTAAAGCGACCTCTGAGCAGGCAATAATAGATAACGTAGTAAAGCCTGTTACAGAAATTATTGGTGGGTACATCAAGGAAATTGAAAGTTTAATTGCTGAGGCAAAGAAGGCAAAAGAGCCGAAAAAGGAAGAAAATGCAAAGGAAAATAAGGAGGAGAAAAATGAAGCGTAAACACATTGTTGCCATTCTTAATATCCTGGGCATTCTGGTTTTGGCTGCTGGCGCAGCGTGGGCCTTCACCGAACCTGCAAGCGGAACATTGGCATACAGAATCTATGATGTGGCCGTAAACCAAATTCTACAAGGTCCTATCGGCTATGTTGGCGGACTGGGGTTGGTCGGCATGGGCTTATACTCTGCCGTAATGGGCCAGGGAGGAGCTGGCCGGGCTATCCTCTGCCTTCTGAGTGGCGGAGCACTGGCAGGTGCAAATGTGATCACCAATAGCCTTGGCTTTTTGATGTAAAAATTTCAGAAGATACACCCCAAAAAGCCCCTAAAAAGGGGCTTTTTTTATGTGTGAGGTTTCAAAATATTCGCTACACTTTTAGTTGCTGGATTTGACTTTTATATGGATATAATAATCGTCTGAAAGAATCAGTTAAAAAGATGACACAGAGAAAAAATTGGAACCTAATTTGTCTCATATGTGTCGAAACCACAAAAGAATTTTTTTTCTTCCTAAACCTCATTTTTTAACATCGCTTCTGTAACCTCTTCCTGCCACTCAATCCACTCCGTTGTCTGGCTTAAAAGTTCTTCTTTTAATTTTTACGGCTCTAAAATTTTGATGTAATGTAGCCAGCTCTTTAGAAAACGGACCAAATTTTCTGGCAATTGCCCTCCCTTGTGGTAAAAGAAGTCCTGCAATCCACAGTTTCTGCCTTTTCATCAAGCAATTACTCTTCATAGGATAAATAATCCCTAACTCCCTAAAAAAAGAGAAGAAGAATTTTAAACTTTGGCTAGATACAGTTGTCGTTTTATCCTTTCATCAGCACAGCAGTCATGTACATGTTAGGTCTGGATAACAAAATGAGAAATTTTTTGCAAAAATTGAGGGTTAAAATGGACATATTGGCGTTAAGTAGGACGAAAGGCAGCGAATTCTAAAAAAAAATGATGAATTTTAAAATGAAAATAAACTAAAAAATTTAAGAAGGTAAAGAGTTAAGAACAAAAAGCATGAGGCGAAAGGCTTATAAAACAGAAATAAAGATTTTTGCAGAGGGATCAAAATGGGAGATAAAATTGAAAAGAACGTAAAACCGATCATTCAAATAGAACATTCTGATTGGGTTTATCCTGTAATTTTTACTCCGGACGGAAAAATTCTCATTTCTGGGAGTAATGCAGAGATAAAATTCTGGGATGTGAAAACACGAAAGCTTATTAAAACCATTGAAGAAGACTTTACCTGGTTGCACCATATAGCACTTAGCCCTAATGGAAAAACGCTTGTTTCTGGAAGTGAGAGTATAAAATTTTGGAATGTGAAAACCAGTAAATTGATTGAAACAATCAAAGGTGATTTTGATTGGGCCACTTTTCTAGCTTTTAGTCCAAATGGAAATTATCTTGCAGTTGTCACACAAACGAAGAAAAAGTTAGATGGCGAAGGAGTAGAATATAGCGATCTGATAGAAATGTGGGCCATAAAAGAGAAAATAAGAATCTGGTCGATCAAAGGAGATATTTATCTCCATTTAGTCTTTAGTCCGGATGGAAAAATCCTTGCCTGTGGATATGAAGATGGAACAATAAAATTTTTAAATGCCAGCAATGGCAAAATAATAAGAAATTTAAAAGGTCATTCTAATTGGGTACGTTGTCTGGCTTTTAGTCCAGATGGTGAAATTTTTGCTTCTGGTGGAAGAGATAAAACAGTTACTTTGTGGGATGTAAAAACAGGTGAATTAATAAATAAAATTGAAGAGATTGATAAAGAATTCTTCTCTTTAGTCTTTAGTCCTGATGGTAAAACTCTCGTTGCTGCAAGCGAAGGAGACATCATTTTCTGGCATGTAAAGCGGGGGGAAATAATTAGAAGGCTACAAAGTCCTCTATCTCGAAAAGGAAAAAGCGGGGCATCCCGTATAATTTCCCTGGCCTTTAGCCCTGATGGAAATACTCTTGTTTCAAGCGGTATTGGAATAGAATTCTGGAACCTAAAAGACTGAAAGCTGACACATAGAGTTATAAGGATAAATGGATAAAGTACTAGGAGAAAATTTCTATGTTGACTAAGAAACAAATTGAAAAGTTATCTCTTTTGAACAAAATATTATCTGCTTTGGAGCAAAAAATTTTTCATCTGGCTCAACAACATAAACAGTAATTAGAAGAAAATCTCAAAAACGGCACTTATGATATAGATGACTATAAAATTGACTGATATATGTTTTTGCATCAGAGAAGAGGAGATTGCATCCTGGGATGAGGATATAAAATATACCTTAAAACGTTTCACAAATGCAGAATATTGGGGACTATCTGATTTGAGAGTGTCGTCAGGTACCAATATGACGTTGATTTAAAAAAATTAACAAAAGCAGAAATCTTAAGTCGTTGAATAGAATGCTTTTTGACCAAGAGGAAAAAAATTGATTTTGAGAACAAATTAAATCAAATGGCGCGACAAGAAGTTTTAAAAGGAGAAAATGGCATAGTTGATTATGGAATTGAAGAAGAGATATCTTTTTACATGGGTCTAGAAAGGCAGTTTGTGCCTTTGCATAAGAATCTAAAATTTTCAAAGTTATTAATCAAGAGAACAGTTGACTGGAGGATAGTTCATAATCAAAGCTGGTTGTTAAATCGCCTTCAGGAAGAGCTTGGCGTTTTTGGGTTGAGTGATAAGGAAATATTTCAAATCAATAGTGTATTAGTTGATTTTGCAGTAAGGTATCAGTATAGAGATTGAGCTAAATACAGCAAATTAGGTGAGATAGAAACTTTTAATTTTATTGTTATAAAAAAATTTTTCAAAATGAAATTAGTGCTTGAGTAAAAGCATGGAAGGTGTGAAAAAATGGAAGTAAAAGTTGAGTATAATAATTTTGAAAATTATTACGAATCGCTTGATAAATTTTTTCAAGGTTTGCGAAATTTTTATTCCGAGACTCAACAAGCTTATGAGAAAAAGCTGAGAAATTTTTTTCAGCCTCTCATATTTAAGTATAGAGTGGCAAAAGAGATAAAAAAGCAGACGGACAGATATCTGGCTTCTGATTTTAACATCATTGATTTGATTAATCCTGACGAGAATAGAGTTTCAGACCTTATTGCTTTGCTTCTTGAACCAGGCGGAAAACATGGACAGGGAAAAATTTTTCTCAAAGAATTTATTGAGCATTTAAAAAATTATTTCAAGGAAACAACAAATGAAGACACAGAAATTTTAAAAGCTCTTCGCCAGATAGACATTTCACAGGCATCTGTTGAAAGGGAATTTATGACATATGAGGGAAGGAGAATAGACATTCTTATTAAGTTTTCTGGGTTTGTGATAGGAATAGAAAATAAACCCTGGGCAGGAGAACAGGAAAGGCAATTGGCAGATTACGATAAATTTCTGCAAGGCATTGGAAATGAAAACTACATTCTCATCTACTTAGACGGATGGGGAAGAAAAGCGCAAAGCATAGATGAACAAAAAAAAGAGGAGTTGAAACGGAAAGGAAAATTTTTAGAGGTCAGCTACAACAACTTTTTTAAACCCTGGCTTATACAATGCTATAAAGAATGCGAAGCTGAAAAGGTAAGATGGTTTTTAAAAGATTTTATAAACTGGATAGAAAATAATTTCAAAGAGGAGCTTGAAGATGAAGGAAGAAAAGAAGGAAATGATTAAAAAATATCTCCTTGATGAAAAAATTTCAGAAAATGAGCGTAAGGAACGATTTGAGATTGCGTGGGATATCTGGGAGAATTTTGAGGAGATAAAGTTTGAGTTGAGGCAGAAGCTTATAAAAGAGCTTAAGCAGAAAATAAAACAAAGTGAAGAGTTTAAAGATTACATAGTTGTTAACCGAGGGCTTATTGAAGGAGAGAAGTTTGGGACTTTATGTATATTTAAAAAAAATTGGCTAATTTCTCCAGAAAGTAGAAGAGGAATATTTAACTATGCATTTGAGGCAGAACAAAACCTAATTTTTCAAAATTGTATTGGTATAGTAAAGCAGGATAATGATAATTTAGGCATACCTTTTAAAGGTAATTGGCAAAAACAGGACAATATTAGTCAAGATTTATTTAAAATAGTCAGCCAAATTTACAATACATTAGGAGAGAATTCTAAAGGTTGGAAAGTTTCAGACTCGTGGATAGCTTGGAAATATCTTGATTCATTTTATAGAGGTATGTGGCAGAGAGAGTTTTATCTGCAAACTGTAACCGAAAAAGGTTTTAAAAAAGCGGTAACTGACCTTTATAACGAACTTTTATTTGTCAAAAATAAAACCGAAAAATTGATAGACGAATTTATAAAAATTTATAAACTCAGAGAGTAAATAATGAATAATGATTCTAAGTCTATAAAAGTAATTGGCGTGGGCGGATGCGGATGTAATGGCATAAAGTATCTGGCCTCCCAGAATTTAAAGGATGCCTATCTTATTCTGGCAAATACGGACAGCAAAGCCCTTGAGCAAACAAAAAAAATGAAGATTGGAGCCAGTATTTTACTGGGGAAAAATCTGACCAAAGGCAAGGGAGCCAGCGGGGATCCTGAGCTTGGCTTCAAGGCAGCAAAGGAAAGTTATGAAGAAATTAAAAACGCACTTAAAAGTGCAAACATAGTTTTTATCCGGACAGGAATGGGTGGTGGCACTGGAACAGGTGCTAGTCCAGTGGTTGCTGAAATTGCAAAGAAACTTGGAGCGCTAACGCTTGGATTGATAAGCATGCCTTTTTCTGTTGAGGGACAAAGAAGAAATAAACAAGCCCAGGAAGGTCTAAGAAATTTACAGAAAAAAGTTGATGCCGTATTTGTTATTCCCAATGATAATTTGCTCAAGGACCAATCTGACAAAAGTTTCAATGAAGTGATAAATGAAGCTGATGCTATTTTCTTAGATCTTATTCAAAGCATGGCAACTGTTTTTAATTGCACAAATGAAGATAAACAAAGTATTGAATATATAAGAGAATTGCTCTCAGGCGGAGAGCTGGCCGTAGTTGCCATAGGCAGGGATTGGGGAGTAAATGCTCTACGTGATGCTGTAACACAGGCTATCCGATATCCTGCAGAAGTTCAAGATATGGAGCTTAAAAAAGTTAGAGATACATTGATTATTTTTAGTTGTAATGGGAGGATGGATGATAATGCAATCAACGAGGCAATAGAAAATATAAAAATCACAACCTTGCCAAATACTAAAGTTAAGGTTATACATATTATGGAGCAAGAATTAGAAGAAGATGAGGTGAAAGTTGTGATTATTGGCGCAGGATATGAACAAATTGATAGCGGTAAAGCATCAGTATAAAGCTGAGATGAAGTACGCGTTCATTTTATGCATTAGTTTCTAATCAAACAGAACTTTAAAATAAACAATTTTGAGCATAACAAAGGAGTCATTTTTAGTATAAAAGAAAGGAAAGGTATAAATTGTACTAGTTAATACAAAATCTGACAAAGTTATCAAGTCGTGACTAGCGCATTACGACCAGAGCCACATAATATTCGATTTTGCCCTTATTCTCTAACCGAACATCCGCCCCTGAGACATACTTCAAATTATCATTCGGCAATATCTTTGCCTTAACCATTGCATCTTGAACAGCCTTTGATATGTTATCCCAATCAGCAGCCATTTGGCGACCGTCTGCTACACTCCCCCTTATCTTCAAAATAACAGGAAATTTATCAACTTTACCCCTACCATTAACCTTTAAAAGCCAGGCCAGGTCAATTTGATTTTGATTATATTTTTTTGCCCTTTCTTTTACATATTTTCCTCTTTTTGTTTGCCGGACATACGGAACTATCTTGAAGTCGGTAATATGAGCCTCAAATACTGTCTCCATACTATCCTCCTGTTGTCTGAAGGATTTCCTTGTAAATATTTTTTACCTTTCTGGCATATCGTTTTCCTCTTGGGCCAGGCTTTCCTGCATGATAACATGCTAACATATCGTCTATATTGCCAAAACGGTTCTTACAGTCGTTTAAGATAACAGCCCCAAGGTAAATATTGAGTTCTGGTTCTATAGCTTGATCGGGAGAAATGTTAAATTTCTGCAACCACCAGGAATTAACCTGCATTATCCCTATATCAAAAGACTTCTGGCCTTGTACCAGTGTTAAAGCCTCACCTTTTGTTGACGGCCAAAAACTCTTGCCCTTAATATTAACAGCCCAAGGCCAATATTTCGACTCATACTCTGCTATAGCTAACAAAACATGAACAGGTATAGATAAACTTTGTCCAACTTCTACAAACCTTTTAGTTATAAAGCGTATTTCCTTGTTATCTAAGGAATATGTAGTATTATTTATACACAATAATAGCATTGTTATCAATAAAATTTTGGCAATCCGCCTCATTGCATTTTCCTTTTTTTGATAACAACGCAAAAAAAAAGCCCGTGCCTTAAACAACACGGGCAATAAGAATGTATATATGAAAAAAAGAGTTTTTTTGCTATTTCGTTTTATCGAACTCTTTTTTTATTTCTCTAATTATATCTGCTGCTATCTCCTTACCTTTAGCAACAGCTTCAGCAATTTCTTTCTTATCAGGTAACCTTATATTCATATCAAAATATTTACTTTGTACCTCCAATTCTTTTTTATTAGGGTCTATTTCCGTATTTACTGTTTCATGTAAAGCACTTGGCAACTCATCAACAAGATTTTTAGTCTCCTGTTTTTTAAAACTGTTCACCAATGCAACCAGAATTAAAATAAGTAATAAATATTTAAATAATTTAAACACCATTTTCTCCTTCTAGTACGCGCAACAATCCCTATTTCTGAAAAGAATAAAACTAAAATTATCCGATTGTCCTGGTACCGCCGGATTTTTACCTGCTCCCCATATCAAACCTGTCCGCCCTATCGTTGTTACAAGACTGCCCTTGACAGGTCTAACTACCTGTAACTTATACTGATTTTTAAGCCAGGTAGGAGCTATAAAAGGTCCACACAAAGCACCTTCACCAGCAGTCCCTAACATAATCAATTCTCTATGTAATTTATAAAGCAATTTGCTTGCAATATGAGCAGCTCCTTCCGTCATAGTTCGATTATCAGTCCTACCGGTTAGTGGATATGTCCCTCCCCAGGAACCTGCACACCAAAACAACGGCTGCAGAGGCCATGAAACCGCAGAAGCAACAGAATCGGCCATACAACTCATTTGGGCTACCGGATTAGCAAATAAAATGGCTTCTGGCTGAATCATTACTGTTAATAAATCATCATCCCAAAGAGGATCTAATTCCGTCATATAAGCTATATCAAACGATCCACGTTCCGCACATAAATAATCGGCAAACAATTCTAAAATTGTCCAAATAGGGTAAATATACAAATGGGCCTGATAAAAACTTCCCTGTCCCTGCTGTTTACCTATGCCTAACGCTTGCTTTCCGCCACCACCCCAAATATCACCGTCTCCACCCATAGACATTCCAAGTCCTGCCATACACATTGGGTCTTTGACCACATCAATGAGCCTCACCGGCTCCCAAAAGCCTGCTATTACTCCAACACGAGTACGCCCGCCATCTTCACAGCTACAAAAAGGCGACCTGATAATATGATTTTCTTCAGGGCCTGTAGGTGAAATTACCATGCCCATGAGACGAATAGGATATATACCTGACCATTCTACGTCTGTTAATGGATTCACAAACTCACTGCGACATAAGGCAAATACATTGTTGGTCATTAAAAAAAATACTGTTAGATAAAAAATTACCAATCGCATTTCTTACTTCTCCTTAATCTCCCACTTATGTCCCTTCTTCCTGCACATACACGACATGGGAATAACTTTCTGATCAAGATTGCCAGTCAACGGCTGGCATACACAACCGCCAATATCACTTTCCATCACCTTTGCAAAATCACCGGCATTATCAGTTCCCATTGTAACTATCGCTTCTATCTTCACCATGAAATTGGTCTTTTTTAAAGACGTTTTTAAATTTTTAAACTTTTTCTTCTGCTGATTGTATAATTTCATCAACTGCTGACGTTTGGGCATTTTTGCGGCATCACTACTCACAACCGTTACATTACCAGCAAACGCGATACCTGTCATAAACACCATACATAACACAAAAACCGCTACCTTTCTCATACAAAATCTCCCCTAATAACTTCCACCATCAGGCGGATTTATCCTATTCTCAAACCTTTCAATGGCATTGTCTATGCTGGTTTGAATATCTATATCAACTCGCCTTTGAATATTTTCAACAAATTCTGACAAATCCATTTCTTGAAAATTCAATTGTGCAAACTCATCAGGATAAAACCCTCTGCATTTCGGATGCTTTGCAGTCCCCCAATCCAAGCCTATCTGTGGCCGTCCTTGTTCGTGGACAACCCTGGCAAGTAGGGAGTTGAAACAGCAATAAACCTTTTTTTTACCTATACAATGTCCAAAAATTTTACTCGTACAACGCTCTCCCACATAATGACAATAACCTTCACCAACCTTGCAGGCCAGGGTATATTCAAATGGCAAACATTCAGTTTCAGCGGTAAGCATGTTGTACATCTGATAAGCCATATAAACCCAACCAATGCCAGGAATATAGGCGCCGGCAAAAGCAACCATCATGCTCATTGCTGCATTTTGAAGTTCCTCTGAGGTTAATTTACCATCCATCAAAGCAAAACCAATAGAAACAACACCAGAAATCGCAGCTCCGCTTACAGCATTGCTAAAAGCACTCTCCATAGGTGGCGTATTAGCAGCATAATTCCCTGCTGCTTCCATTGCCGTATCAGCGGGAATTGTACCTGATTCCGTTAAAGTATTAGCATAAGCTTCTATTGCTTTATCGTATGAACCAGTTTGAGCTAATGTTTCAGCATAGGCATCCGCTGCTTGAAATGCTAAATCTGAACTAGTTACTTGAATTCCAGCCATTTCCATTGACGCAGTTGATACATTTGTTACCGCATCTTGGACCGCACTAGACGTTAAACTTGTTACACCTTCTTGTGCTGCTATAGCCGAATTAAAAGCATTTTGTGATAAAGTAGTATAAACTGGATTGCTACTTCCAAACATTTCTAAAGCTGCATCACCCATTACATCATTCATCCAATCTGTCATCATGGGTTGAACATACTCTTGTGCTAAATATTTCGTCGCCGATTTTACAGCATCAATTACCGCCGCATCCCATCCCAAAGTTGCAGCAGTATTTTCAAATGAACAGGTTTGCCCTGTATCCTGCCAACAACAACTTCCACCCAAGCCAATCAAACCTGTCTTGCTTCGACATTCCTGTTGTTCACCTGGGAATATCATAATTTCACCTGAACATTGAGAGCCCCCAGCTTCTCTTTTACTATTTTTTAATCTCCAATTCTCAGGCGGAGAGATTGTTGTTACTTCCTCACAATGCCCAGGCCCCCAAATTTGTTCACATCTTTCCTGTGTGTAATATCCCGCAGGCGGTTTTTGATAGTAACAAGCCGTAGTCCCGCTATCCAATTCCATACATCTGCAAAAATCTTGACCGTATCTTTGAACACAAGTTAGATAATCCATTAACACAGGATTACCTAACAAATTATGAGTTTCAATGGGCTTTTCGTTTGCAGCATAAACCCAATTTGGCTCTAATATCATTAAAAAGGCTAGCCAAATTGCACTTATTCTTTGTAACATATTACCACCCTGACGTTTATTGCCAAGTTCCATCATTTATAAAACCGCATCCAGAATATACCCTGTCTTGTGGTTCAAGATAGGCTCTAGTACACCTGTTCTCAAAACAATAATTGCCCTTAATAGTGTCATCTACACCACCTAATGGACGTGGATTGGCATTACACATATTCGGATCATCGCCTGCCACAATCTGTCCTTCTGGACATTCGTAATAGTAAATTAGAGGATATAAGTTAGAAAGTTGAATAGTGTAATAACCAAGTCTTAAAGTGTCATCATCTGACCATGAAGTAGTATATTGTTTGCCTGGAAACTGTGGAATCAAGGGAACATTACTTGAAGGTCTATAAACAATAGGAAAATATTGGTCGTCATCAGGCAATAAATGCGTATCTTTGTCATATATTATTTGATTATTAACACCTGCATATTGATATATTAAAAGGTCAATAAGTGCATACTCAAAATGACCACCAAAAGTTGGATCATCAAAATTCAAAAACGGCTTAAAATATCTATCAACACATTGCTGTAAAATTAAATCTTCGTGTGCATATACATCAGAATCAATATGACGCGCTTCCGGCTCAATTAAATCTAATTCTTGGGTATAGTCATTTAATCCATTGTTACGGATAGTAACTTTAAAACGATAATCGTCTGTCTGAGCATTGCAAGAAATTGGCTCTGTACAATTACCTAAACAATCGCTTTCTGTGCTGAAATAACCCTTACTGATTGGACAAAACCATTGAGGGCATTGAGTTGGGTCACTAACTAAATCCCCCGAAGCACACAAATAAAGAGGATCATTGCTACAATTTGCAGTACATTCTTCTTGGGTTCCATATCCTGCTCCGGTTGTAGAACAATAATAAACATCTTTTGATGTTGAAGAACAATTTAAAGTACATTCGTCTAAAGTTAAATATGCCTTATTATCCCCTGAACAAACATAAGGATATTCACATAATGCTTTTGCTTGATTATATACTTCATTAGCATTTTGTCCCCCAGGAGGATAAGTTTTAGACCAGATTATTGGCCCACAATAATACCCTCTATCGTAAGGATACCAACAACTCCCGGGGCCTGGGACATAAACAATACCAAACCCTCTTCTTCTTCCACTTCCATAACAAGTCCAACATACGGAATTACGTCCTGCACTATGACAATATCGCCAATTATTACAACCTGCATCATTATTGTTGGCAAAACAATGCTCATCAAAACTTTGGATAGGGTCATATATTTGAGTACAATCACCCTGCACAGTAAAATCCCCTGGGCAATAAAGAATGTTACTTGTATTTTCTGTACCCAATGAGCTTTTTGCTGTTGCTTGTATAACACATTGACTATTAGTAAAACTTGTTGACAATGTTATTGTAACGGTTTCACTAAAACTGGACCTTGAAGGCAAAATTTCAACTAAATTGCCATTTATATCTTTTATTCTTATTGGATTTCTTGTCCATTCACTAAAATAAAGATCAACATTATAGGATTTAAACTGGATTTCAATTACATCATTTCCAGTTAAACCAGTTAAGAATATATAATCTGTTACCCATTGTTCTTTTACCAATTGACCATTTACATAAAGATCATACCATGAATCATAATAAACATCGCTATTTAAAAACAATCTATTTAAGCCAACATCTATATACAATGAGATAGAACTTGGACATGAAGTTGAACAACTGGTTTCAGATACTAATTCACATTCTCCTGGATTAGATATGTCAGTATAAGAAGTGTCCTGAGTACAACTTGCATAATGAGTTCCTCCCCATTGTCCAACCCGACTAAAAAATAAATACACATCACCAAATGGGTCCTGATTATCTGGCCTTAATATCAAATCGTCTTGTCTGTTTATGTTCTCTACACTCGTTTCAACTGTCCAAGTACATTCATAAGTCCCACCACTTCCATCCTGCGTTGAAGTTGAATTTGAATCTGAACCTTGGCATGGGCAGTCTGGCCCAGGATCGGGGATAAAGTATGGGTCACTTTTCAAGTGGTCGATTATCAAAGATTTGGCCCATTCAACTACCGGATCAAACCATGAACTTACAGGAGCCAATGATCCCAAGTTATTTTGAAAATAATCCGAATCAGTTGTTGAGCCCATTTCCTCCGAAAAATCGTCTATACCTGCCCAACAACGATAATCGTTTGTTGTCTTTATAGTGTGAGTTTGGTCAGGAATGCCGTTTGTGTTCTGCCATGTATTAGGGCTACAATCTTGCACAGTACCATTTTCTACTGTTAGCTCTCCATCGGACGACCAAGAAACTGTCGGATCTGTAACGCAAATAACTCGATTGGTCTGTATTCCTTCATCCTCTGGACCACAAACACCTGCCTCATCTCCGCTTGAACAAATCATATCCATAGAACTAGACTTTAATGTAGCCATTTCCGAAGTCACCTCGGAAAATGTTTTCTGGTCAAAACAGGTACATGGAGTTGAAATTGTTTCTCCTTCTGTTGCATTATACGGACATTCATATTGTCCAGTCTCATCATTTTTAATGCAGGCCCTTGTTTCTACATAAACTTTTGATTGATTAAAATTAACAGTATTGTCTAATCCATGTACCATAATATTGGTATTTTTGTTAGGAATAGCAACTAAACATGCAGGCTCACAATTTTCCATTTGAGCTTTAAATTGTATATTTGGATCAAAAACTACGGAATAAGATGTTCCATTTTCATCAAACTGCAAATCTCCTTGGCCTGTCCATTCGCCTGTTGAATTGTCATATTGTATATTTGAACTTATATGCTCAACTCTTTGTTGAACTTGTGAAAAATCAGTTGCGTTATTTGAACACCTGTATATTCGCTCTTTTTCCCACCACGGCTCACATACTGTAATTGACCTCACAGAACCTTCAATTAACCTACAATCTGGAAATGGCTCCAATCCTGTTGCTGCACCTCCCTTGATTGTAGGAACTCCGTCTGTAATTTCTTCTACAAGTTCACAATTGGAATCATTTTGCAAAGCTAAACAACCGTTTTCCGGATCGGTTATTTCTTCACAGCCTTGAAATAAAACCTTATTGTATTCTTCTCCTGTTGTAGAGTTGCCTCCATTAATTATTAATGAACCATCACCAGGCCCCATGCTTGGACTATAACAGGTAAACACATCATCTGTAATTACACATCGACATAAATCGCTTGCAGCAAGACATTGGTCGTCACCAGCACCACACTCATATTTCCAGCGAGGCCATTTAACATTTGCTTGTTCAACAACATAATTTACAAAGTCTTGTGAACCTATATTGATACTATCCCAAGTACCACCAGAACATCCACCCCAATCATATCCCAAATCACGGCTCCAAACAGAAATCCAGTTGTCTCCACACAATACTTCTACATTTGTTTGAATAAACGGAGCGGGATCGCAATAAGAGGGGCTAATTGCAATTCTCATTAACTCATTTTGCTGCAAAACATGCTTTGTTTTTCCATAATCTGCATACCAATATCCTGGGCCTTCCGTTCCTGTCCAATCTACCCACACAGGGTCTTGAGGATTAGTTGGCACTTTCTTACATGCTAATTTGGGATTTCGAGTCCGTATTTCAGTCCTCGGTGCCACTTTTGCCCGGATTGTGCATTGACGATATTCATATTCCTGATTTGCCTGCATAAATGCTTTTTGTGTTAAACTCCAAGGACTATTTGGGTCGGTTTCTGCACTATCTATTACAGGGTCTTCATTAAATTCTACTTGATTTTGTAATTTTGTTAATTCCTGCACATCTTTTGAGCCATACAATTCATTAGAATTGGTCGTACATGTTGTTACACTAGCCCCGATAAAGGAAATTTGCATTTCTTCTGGATTGCTTTTTACCTGAGTTATTACAATGTCTTGCTTATTTTGTCTTAATAAATCTAGTATTCCATTAGCATAATAACTTAAAATTGTTTCTATATTTCCCATAATAGGTGAACCGCAGGACTGATTAAAACAAAAACAACCATGTAAATCTGCAATAGAAATATCCCTATTGTTATCTGGATCAACCGCTAAAGATTGAATTTCACCGTTTTGATAAAACCACTTATAATATTTACACTCTTCCCAGGAACCTGCCGGATTGCAATCTGCTATGTATCCATCACTACACATGCCACCTACATGCCGAGAAGTTATTTCAACATCTAAATTTCCATCTAAATTACTATCATATTCGGCAATTATTCTTAGCTCTCCTGGGCTTTGAATAGTTCCTTCTGGCATCATAGTTACAACAAGTACTGGTCCCGCCCCTGGACAAACCAACGTAGCATCAAATGTCTGATTACCATTCAAGGTCTGCATTTTTACCTGATCGCTTGTAGCAGGAACTATAAGCCTTTGCTGAACATCCTCTCTCGAATTGATTTGCTCATAATTGGAACGCATTTGACTTATAGCATCCTGCACAGGAACAGTTTCAGCAAAAACAGGAAAAGCCATTAAACTAACGAACAACAACACTATCAGTTGCATCTCTGCCAACCTCTTTTTGTGCGTTGCTATCCAACAAAAACCCCTGATACAAATCAAAACCGCAACTATAAGCCCACATCAACTCTTCCCAACTCTCTATCTTCTCAAACACTATAAATTGACAATTACCCTTAACAAACCGGGCCAGAGAACACATCGTTTCCAAAGGAAGTTCAAAAAAAATCCTGTCAAACTTAACTGCAACAGGACGCAGTGTTAGATACAAATCAATATTTGAAAATTTGGTCCCAAAATCGTCCAGAATGATGGGTAGTCCGTGTGGGTTTTTAATATCTTCTATCGTTCCGTAGGGACATAACTCGACCAGTTCGATAAACGTCCGCTGTGCTTTTGAATGATTGGAGGTGAACAAATGAAATAACAAATGATAATATTTGCAAAAAGTCGTTGTAAACAGATTGATACTCCAACACAAAGAAGGATTGTCCGGTATTTTTTCCCATGCCGCCCTGAAAATCTCCCAATCCAACTCCGTATCAAATGGATTGAGCAGTCGTGGATGTGGATGCCGAACCAACAGCTCATGACCCCATATAGATATATTTTTACCGTCAAATCGAACTATACTTTGCTGGTGAAACTGTATTGCCATTATTCCCCCTTAAAGACCAAAGATAACTTTTCCAACTATTTGATTTTTATCAATAAATCCCCAATATCTACTATCATACGACAAAGGATTATCCCCAATCATAAAATATTTTCCCTGGGGAATAATCCCATTATACAAAAAGGGCCGAACCGGACGCCCTTTGCTGTCTTTTAGCCTTAAGAACTCCCCGGCCTGGCCATCACAAAAGAACTGCACAGGCGTAACTTTCAGCCTCTGCCCAGGACCACAGGCCACCCGCTTGAGCAAAATCATTCCATCTTTTAAACCTTTGCCCTGCGGATCATCACCCTGCCACCTAAACAACGCATAATCTCCTTGCCGCAAACTCCTTTCCCCTGGGAGATATAAGGCAGCATGTAAATTTACACTTCGCATGGTTACTATCGTCAGCTTGAAAGGCAAAAGATGCCAAATACTAAATACCAGCAAAACTGGGAGAAATATCTTTACCTGCCTTTTCCAATCAAAACCCGACAACATCCAAAACCCTCTCCAATTCTTCAGGCAACAGAACTTTTCTAAACATCATCCCAAACTCTCGTCTCTTCTGCCACCTGACAAGACCATCCTTTTCAAACCTGAACCCACCTTCCCATTCTCCCTTCACCCTGATTGGCTTATCCCTTAAATCCACATCTTCGTTTACAATAAACTGCAACCTCATCCCTCCTAAACTTATATCTATAACACTACACTCATACTTTTGCTTATCTACAAACGCATAAACCAAAGTATTTCCCTTGCCAGAAACATGCAAAGCAAATCTGACAAATTTTCTTTTCTCAAAAAACATTATTTTTCTCCTTCATCCCCAACAACAAAAGTTTTTACAACCATATAAACATCGCCTTTTGGCTGAAACACTACTGACGGAGTTGCCTCAATCAAAAATTTATCCCTCAAAATCCTGGTCAAATAATAAACTGGCTTTTTTATTTTTTTTGCTAATTCAACCGCATGACCATCTGTAATTAACAATTTTACATTTAATGAATTCTGAAAGTTTTTTATAAACCATTTTACCTCTTCCTCTCTTTCACCATTTATAATAACCAATATATTAGTATAAAATATTCCTTTATCAGCCATGACCTTTAATGGATTAAAGGTATATCCTTTTGGATAAATAACATTGCCTTCAAAATCTTTTATATTATATGGTAATGTATAGGTCATATCTACTTTATACAATTTTTCTTCAGTTGCAGGCGGAAGCCCTGCTACTGCATTAGGCAAACGAAACTCAGGCAACTTCTTTTTAATTTGTTCCTGAAATTCCTGCCTTAGTTTATTCGGATCAATGGCCGCTGCTTTGGCCCGTATAAACTCAGTAAAATCCCGCTCTTTAATTTCATAGGTCTGACCAGCTTCACCAACCACATACGCCTGGGCCAAAGGCAAGTTTAAAAGGCAAATCAAAATAATTATAAAAAATCTGTGCATTGTTTAACTCCTTCTACTTAAACAACGCATTTTTGGCCTTAAATTACATATTAAAAAATGATTTCTTAAACCATCCCTTTAACATCACCAACTTCTCATCATTTGGTCTTACTAATTGAATCTGTTCTAAGGCATAAACAGGAGATATTCCTCCGTAATACACATAATAATCATCTTCTTTTACTTCTTCCCTATATAACACAGTCGGATCAGGAAGATAAACGAGAGCAGGCACTCTATTTATCCCAAAAAGCTTATATAATTTAGGATTTATATCTAACGGTATCTGATTGCATTCATTGTTTGCACTCAACAAATTTCCCTTTTTACAAAATATATCCGACATCCATTTTATTGTAGGCATAATTTTTGTGGCGTTCCCAACCGGGCCACGCAAAACAAACGCCACATAAGGATTGCCATCAAACAATGTAACATATTCTTTCAATCTCTCTTCAGGAATAGATGAACTTACAAAAAACAATAGATGCTTTTTATCATAAGCATGACTTGACTTATTATTCTTTATAAATTCCATTACAGTGTCTGGATCAAACCCGGAAAACCTTTTATCGGCAGCGATCCTTTCTCTAATATCGGACCAAATATCCCGCGTATATTTTTCAATCATTTCCTGTTGCCGTTCATTCTCCCGATATTTTTTATATGCCCTTTGCGCCTCCACATCTTTTGTTTCCTTCGGAACAGTGGCATTCAACGTCTTTTTGTACCGTTCTTCTTTATCCTTCTGCCGCATCTTTGGAGTTCTAGCCAAATTCCCTTTCAACCGCTTTAAAACACCGGCTATTTCCTGCTGCCTTCTTTCCAAAACTTTATTTGCAAGCACCCTCCTATCCTTATCACTCCTGACCGTTGCGTTACCAGCAAATACAATCCCTGCCATAAACACCATACATAAAATCAAAACCGCTATCTTTCTCATCCCAATCCTCCAGCGTTGAGACCCCCGCCTTCAGGCGTGGGGAAGAAACGCTGTTAGCTATAACAATATCCATCCATACGCTGTAAAAGCCGACAGTATTTCCAGGATATACTCTGTACTGTTTCTTTAGCAGTCTTGATATTAAAACTGCCACTTGCCCTTACAGCAACCCTGCCAATATAAGTCCCTATCTTTTTGCCTTTGGTTACAACGGCCTTGACTATATCTCCTGTCTGAAAACCTTTTACCACTTTATCCTTTTTGGCTGATGTCCTGGGAAATCCGTACCTGTCCATCCTGCACATCTGACGACTTCCCCAACCCATCGCCTTAGCCTGTAAAGGCTTCAGATTCTCAGGGATATATACCTTTTGGCCGCTTTCGCCTACACATACTGCATCTATCCAATGCTCTTTGGGATAACCCTGTTTAGTTCTATTATATTTTGTCCTGCCACCGCTGCCACATTCTATCTCAAGTCCAAGCTCTTTTAGTCTATCGAACAATCTCCATCGGACACTATTTACCGTAGCAGCGTCTTTTAGAGGTTTCTTCGCCTGTTTCTGTATCTCAGGATAGCCAAACTCAGCGGCAGTCTTGTTGCCTTTGGCTAGATTACATTTCTCACATGCCAGAGTCAGATTTGACACTCTATTACTTCCTCCTCTGCTTTTTGGCACTATATGCTCAATCTGGAGCGGTACGTCAGTCTTGCCACAGTAAACACACTTCCTTCCCCATTTCTCTAACAGATACTCCCGAACCTCATAGCCGAACAACTCTCCCTGCTGATACTCAACTCCACTTATTTCTGGATTTTGCATTTTTTGAGTATCAAACTTATACAACCCCAGGGATAAAGCGTTTACAGGACACCACCTGGATAACCTTTTTACCCAAGTAATAATATTCGCAACTCTGCTTTCCAGGGACGGCGGAAGCCAACCCTCTGGACGCCTGCGGTTCAAGAACCTGGGCTTCCGATAACGGGTTTTACGACTTCGCCTGCTTCTCCTAACAGCACGCCTCTTTTCCAATGCGCGTTTTATCTGTTCGCCTCGATGTTCTATCTCGCCCGCCCAGACGACTTTAGGGCCTCTTCTGCACTCAGCTATCAGGGCTATTCCAGACTTTTTACTGCCAGGAGCAACCTTCAGCCTCACATCCTGCACCTCACCACCTTCACGATATTTGAGAATAATTGTGAAAGGAAAACGCCTGAACACCGCTGCCTTGCCATCTCGCAAAAGCTGTCTTGCCCTTGCAGGATGACACGGCATTAAAGGTTTCTTGTTTTTGTCTAACACCAACACTCTTTGCATAGAGTTACCTCTGATTTCTCGGCTTTCGCCGGTAAAGTTTGCCTCGCCAATGTTATGGGACGGTTTAATGTGGACGGCACTGACTTAACCCCGCTACGTCTGTTTAACCGTCCACCGCAGAGGTCAGAGCTGGCAACGCACCCTGACGTGCCTATATATTCGCCCCTAACGTAGTCCAAGACTCAGGCTGGTCAGCTTCGGGGCTTACAAGCCCCCCGCCTTTAGGCGTGGGGTCGCTGACAAGCCTCCGGCTTCAGCCATGGGGTCGCTGACAAAACCCTCCTTCAAACTCCTTTCCAATCAAACAACGCAAATTCAGAAAAAACAAAAAAGCCCCGCCAAATGGCAGGGCTTTTAAAATTAAAATGAGTTGAATATATTTCTAATATTTACTTAAGATATCAATAACTTCCATTTCCTGATATTTTTCAGCATAATCCAAAGCTGTATAGCCTTTTTCGTTTTGTATCTTAGGATCAGCACCCTTTCTTATTAAAAATTTTACGATACCTGCATGTCCATTAGTTGCTGCAACAATTAAAGGAGTATTGCCGTTACTAAATCTTATATTTGGATCAATTTTTTTCTCATTTATTGCCCACCAAACTATTTTCATCTTACCTCTCATACAAGCATTACGCAAAACAGCTTTCAAACTGTCCTCGGAAAGTTTATTTTTGCTTAACCGTAAAAAATCAAAAAATTTATCCTCAGGGCCATTTGAGAGAAGTTCTGCAGGGTAATTTGGTCTGTCTCCATATCCTTTAAATGATAAATTTATATCTGCTCCGTTTTTTAATAAAAGTCTTATAGCCTCATCACATCCACTTAAAATCGCATAACCTAAAGGAGTGCGACCATCTTTATAAACATAATTTATATTTGCACCACGTTTTAACGCCCTTTCTACAACCCACATTTTACATCGAGTCGTTCCTGTAGCAAGTTCAGTTTCTGGAGAACCATGTAAATCAAAACCACCTTTTTTGCCTGCACATGCAGTTAACAACAACATAAAAGTCAGTAAAACAAAACATAACCACAATCTAGCTTTTAGAAACATTTTATTTCCTCCTTTTTATATATATTTTTTAAAAAAATATTATCAACAGCTTGTTTGCTTTTATATAAACAACCTTATCTTTCTCTTTATCCCAATTCAAAATAAATTACTCGACCGCTTTTCCCTCCATCAATTTCAACCATCCCTTAACCACTCTGTATATAAACCAGATCCCAGCACCTATCCCTATGAACCAACCTATACCAAAGAAGAAAGTTACAAAAGCAAGAATCGTTAATCCCAAAGTCCACCAAAAGGTCTTAATCAACCATTGCAAATGGGAATAATAAATGGTCCCTTCCGCATCTTTTCGCTTGATATAAGCAACAATGACACCGATAAGCCCGGTAATGCCCACCAACACAGATGCTGCGTACAAAACATACACAGCCCATGTTATTTTCTTTAATTGCTCAACCTTGACTTCTACTCTTTCCATAAATACTTCCCCCTTAATAGTTTTTCACTCCATTTTTTTTATTAGAAAAAATTGGCCTCTCTTAACATCATAATTGCAGCGGTTGCCGCATATTCTTCCATTTTACCTTCGGCATAAACAAGATCTTTTTCTTTTACCCATTCCTTTTCTGCTAAACGTCTTATACTCTTTGGGCGTTCAACCCAGAAATTTAAATTTTCCAACCTTTTTTCTGCTGGCATCATTTTATAAAGATATACTCTAATTCTACGTTCATTATAACTCTTTCTTACAGGCTTAATTTCAAAAGCCACTATATAGTCGGCCCTAAGCAAAGCATCTCCCCACCAACAGTCAGGATGGGTAAAAAAAGATTTTACCGCTTTTTTAAAGCCAGACTTTCTATTGGCCCAATATGCTTCTTTAAATATTTTGGAAAACTCCTGTTGTGTTTTCTTACGATGATAGTGCAATACATTCCAGCCTTTCTTTTTTAAATAATCCTCTATCTTAAAAACAACATTGTTATTGCCGAATCCTACCCCTCTCCAAACAAAAATAGTTTTATAACCGGGATCAATGTCAACAGGAGTAAGCTTTTGCAAATGAGGGCCACATCCAAAAAGGGAAACCCCTAAAATCAAAAGCAAAATAATATATCTTATATTTTTTGCCATAATTTTATTTCTCTCCTTTTTTAAAGAATGCTGGACAAAATTCTTGTTATTTCTTTGACCATTATATCCTTACAGTCTTCCCATTCTAGGCCAACCTTTTTGGCCCTGGTAAGAGCCTGAAACCTGTATTTTAACCAGTTGCTCTCACTCTCTTGAGTAGAAGCCTCAACCGTATTCCCTTGTTCTTGCTTAGATACGATTTCTGATATTACTGGGCTTTTGGTTCTTTCTTTTACTTGAATATCTGTCACAATAGTCAGATAACCAAGCTTAACCCATGAATTAACAGTCAAATTTGCCGCTCCTGTAAGAATACCACCAACCAATGCGCCGGCAGCAGCACTTCTTAAATCGCTCCCGCTAACAAGCCCTGCGGTAGCCCCTATTCCTGCACCAGTCATTCCAGCTTGAGAACTACTGCTACCTTTTAACTCTCTTGCCGAAATATCTTCTTTTTTAATATTTACAATTTTTGCCTGTAAGATCCAATCAGCTTCATCTTTATTGTTTACAATTTGAAACCCTCTTTTTTTATATTTTTGAGCAACAAATTTTTTAATCTGACCCAATTCTTGAAATTCGCTAAAATTTTGAACGGTAACAAGAAGCTTTTTGTGTGCATCATCAATATCAAAAAAAGGAACATCATTTAGGTTTGAAACAACCTGCACCTCTGAATTCTCCATTGCCACTTCAAGACCTGCACAGGCATAAAGATTAAGAAAACATACCATCAAAAAAAACAAATACATTTTACGCATTTCATTCCTCCTTTATTTTATCAAAGAACTTTTCTCAACAGTAGCTTTACCTGAGCCTATTATATAGCATATTTAGATTTTTTTTTCAAGCATTTTTAAAAATTATGCTGTGCATTAAACTCAAAACCACGTTTTAGGTATTAAGAATTTTGACAATAGTTATGTTAAAAATGATATTTTGAAAAATTAAAAAGACAAAATTATCAATTTCTTTATCCTAACATTATCAATATGCCACGATATGTTTTTTTTATACTCGCCACCGCTTGACGAATCACTTCACGAGACAAACCAACCTGCCTTCCCGCTTCGGCACAAGAAAAAAGTTTCTTAAAATTTGCGTTGTTATTTTACAAACATTTGCCAAATGTTTGCTAAGTAAAAGGAGGATTTATGCCAAAACAACTAATTATAGCTGAAAAACCTAGTGTGGCCATGGATATAGCCCGTGTTCTTGGAGTTAAAGAGAAAAAGGACGGTTATGTTGAAAATGACAAATACATCATTTCCTGGTGCGTGGGCCATCTGGTAAACATCGCAGAACCGAAAGAGCAAAATCCAGAATGGGATAAATGGAACCTTGGCGCCCTGCCCATGATCCCCGATGGAAAATTCAAACTTACAGTCCTGCCCAATACAAAAAAACAATTTCAAATTCTAAAAAAACTCATGAATTCCGGGGATGTCACAGAAGTTGTATGCGCCACTGATGCAGGAAGAGAAGGTGAACTTATTTTCCGCCGTGTCTATGCTCTGGCCGGCTGTAAAAAGCCAGTTAAAAGACTCTGGATTTCAAGCATGACAGATGAGGCAATTCGTGATGGATTCCGCAATCTGAAGCCAGGAGAGGATTATCTGTCCCTGGCATACGCCTCTTACGCCCGCGCCGAAGCAGATTGGCTTGTAGGCATGAATTTCAGCAGGCTTCTAAGCATCAAATGTGCTGACAAACTTTCCATTGGCCGTGTGCAGACTCCTGTCCTGGCCATGCTGGTGCAGCGCAGACTGGAAATAGAAAATTTCAAGCCCAAACCCTACTGGAACATCGAGGCCAGGACGCAAGGGATTAAAGCTACATGGTTTGAGCCGCCTGAATACAAAACTCCTGTCATATCAAGCCAGGACAAAGCTAGAACTATTACCCAAAAGTGCCAGGGACAAAAGGCCAGGGTGATAAAAGTTGTACAGAGAAAGGGAAACTCCGCTCCGCCTCTGCTGTTTGATCTCACAACCCTGCAACGTGAGGCAAACAGTAAATTCAACATGAGCGCAAAACAGACACTTGGCATAGTTCAAAATCTCTATGAAAAACATAAAATCGTTACCTATCCAAGAACTGACAGCAGGTATATCTCACAGGACATTTTTAAAGAGCTGACCAAACATATTGCGGGGATCCAGGAACTTTACAGCGACCTGATTAGTGA
Organism: Desulfovulcanus sp.; assembly: GCF_982781345.1. Lineage (NCBI taxonomy): Bacteria > Pseudomonadati > Thermodesulfobacteriota > Desulfovibrionia > Desulfovibrionales > Desulfonauticaceae > Desulfovulcanus > Desulfovulcanus sp. The sequence continues at coordinate 17,577 of NZ_CEYAEZ010000005.1, read as the reverse complement.
AATGAAGGAAAATATTAACAGAGGCAGCAAATTTAAGGTGGTTAATGACAAAAAAGTCAGCGATCACCATGCCATTATACCCACATCAAAAAAACCGGACATGAATGCCCTGTCTGATACGGAAAAGAAAATTTACGACATGGTTTGCAGACGGTTCATAGCTGCTTTCCTTCCACCTGCAACTTTTCTCTCGACCAATCTTGAACTTGACATTGCAGGGGAACGCTTCAGGGCCACAGGCAAGGTATTTCAGGACCTGGGATGGCTAAAGGCCGAACCATGGCGAGCAAGCTCGGACAATCCCCTGCCCCCGCTAAAGGAAGGGCAACTGGTTGATATCGAGGAAATCAGAGACATCAAAAAAATGACCAGACCTCCAGCGCAATATAACGACTCGAGCCTTCTGCGGGCCATGGAAACAGCGGGCAAGAGTGTCGAAAACGAGGAAATGGCCGAAGCAATGAAAGAACGTGGGCTGGGGACACCAGCAACCAGGGCAGCTATTATAGAACGACTCTTTGACATGGGATACGCGCAGCGCAAAGGCAAGAGCATTATTGCAACAGACAAAGGCGTTCAGGCTATCAAAATCGTTACATCTTTGTCCCGGGGACTATGTTCTCCTGAAATGACCGGCGAATGGGAATACAAGCTCAAGCTCATTGAGCAGGGTAAATACAACTACAAACAGTTCATGGAAGACATCAAAAAATTCCTGACCGAAGAGGTGGCTAAAATTATGGGAGCGGAAATCAAATACCAGAAACAGGAAGCCAAAAGCCTGGGCAAATGCCCTGCATGTGGCGGGGATATTGTAGAAGGCAAAAAAGGTTATGGATGTACCAAATGGCGTGAAGGCTGCAAATTCGTAATCTGGAAAACTATGGCCGGGAAGAAAATTACTGAAAGCGTTGTTAAATTACTGCTACGGGATAAAAAGTCCAAGGTGATAAATGGATTCAAAACAAAACAAGGTAAATCCTTCTCCGCCGCCCTGGAATTGAAGGAGAATGATGGAGACTGGAAAGTCGAATTCAGCCTACCAGAACAATCTGACAAAAAAGAAATTATCGGCAAATGTCCGCTTTGTGGAGGCGATGTAATAGAAGGTCAAAAAGGATACGGCTGCAGCAAATGGAAAGAGGGCTGCAAGTTTGTGATCTGGAAGAAAATCGCTGGCTCCAAAATCTCTGACAGGACCGCAAAAGAATTGCTGACAAACGGCCAGACTTCCAAAAAACTAAAATTCACCAGCAAAGCAGGCAAAAAGTTTGAGGCCGGGCTAAAACTCGATAAAGGGGATGTAAAATTCGACTTCGATTAGACAAAGGAGATGCTTATGCAACTATATAAGCCAATTTCTTCATTCAAAAACACAGACAAACTTGCAGAAATGAATGAAAAACTTGAACGACTGGAAATTGAAAAAGAGTTGCTTCAGTACCAAATCAAAATGCTGAAGCATGAAAATACTGTTCTCAAAAATTATCTTGATAAAATACTTGAGAATATAAGTGAAATTCAGGAAATGCTGCCGCAAAAAATTAAAATTTAGGGGGGAATGATGTTTATACTTGGAATGGATATAGGATATTCCAATCTCAAAATCGCTTTTGGTGACAGTGACCGGGAAATCCCGGAAACAAAAGTCCTGCCTGTAGGTGCAGGTCCTAAAGAATGCCTGGGTATAGATTTTCTTCGCAAAAAAAACGAAGGAATACAGGTACAGGTTGACGGCCAGGCTTTTGTCGCGGGAGTTGAGCCATCCAGACTGGAAGGATGGAACCGGGAACTCCATGAGGATTATCCTGCTACTGCAAGCTATAAGGCACTCTTTTACGCTTCCCTGCTTTTATCGGGCCAGGACAAAATAGATTGCCTGGTTACAGGACTGCCGGTATCCCAATACCTGGATGATAAAATGAGAGACAGGCTCAAATCCACCATGGCAGGAGTTCATCAGGTAACGAAGGCCAGGGAAATTGAGGTAGGAGAAGTTCTGGTAATTGGCCAGCCTATTGGAGCCTTTGTTAATGCGATGATGGAAAACGGAGAAGAAAGCAACCTGGTCGATGCCAGGGCATTAGTCTTTGATGCAGGTTTTTTCTCTGTGGACTGGGTACTGATTGATGAGCAGGAGATCCTTGAGCAATCATCAGGGACATCAACATATGCCACGTCTGTAATCCTGGACGAAGCCAGCGCATTGATAGCAGATGATTTTGGCGGAAGCCCAAGCAGAGAAAAGATAGAAAAGGCCATAAGAAATGGCAAATGGGCTGTGACGGTCTTTGGCAAAGAGGTAAACCTCATTAACTACCTGGAAAAGGCAGCCAAAAAGGTGGCAGGACCTGTAATGGCAAACTTACGGGAAAGTTTAAGAAACCAAAAGGATGCTGTAGATTTCATAATCCTGGCCGGCGGAGGATCGTTTTTGTATGAACAGGCACTAAAGGAAGTATTTCCAATGGCAAGAATGATTTCATCTCGAAATTCTGTCCTGGCCAATGCCTGCGGATACTGGCATTTTGGTGGATTGGAATGAAGAAATTAACGCCACTGAAAGCAATTCGCAGGCAATGCCTGTCCTGCATGGGCGGCAGTTTTAAGCTGGTCGCTGATTGTCCTGGCCTGGAGTGTTCGCTTTATCCCTACCGGTTTGGGCGTCTTGATGGTGCGGATGGCCGAACGCTCAGGGCAATAAGGGAATATTGCCTTGAGTGTGCCGGTTCTGCTTATGAGGTGAAGACCTGCCAGGGGGACAAGGCGGCGGATGGTCCGTGTCCGCTGTATGGTTTCAGGTTGGGGAAAAATCCGAACATCTCTGAGGAGACCAGAAAAAAAAGACGGGAAATTGCTCTTAGGCATGGGTTTGGGAATGACGACAAACACAAGTTGCACGAGCGAGTTTTTGAAAAAAGACGCCCAAAACTACCTCTTTATGATACTCAGGTTGGGCAAAACGATTTTCGAGCAAAATAGAAGAAAAACTTGCGTGTGTAGTTGGCATTTTGAGGGCCTTCTGTTTTTTTGGGAGGCTATCTTTTTATACTCTTCTTCAACTTTGCCAATCCGCTTATTTTACTTCCCGTCTTTGAGTTAGCTTTCTGAGCATCACATTGCCCTGAGACTTTACCGTTTATCAAGGCCAGGCCAAGAAAAGCCAGGTTGCGAAGCCTGTCTGCACGATGGCGTGGCGGAATGGCTTCAAGTTCCAGGTAAAGTTCCGGCATTGTTTCTTTGGAGATCGTAACCACTATGCGCATTATATCAATCTCTTTTTTTGTTTTCCTGTCCAGCGGCCTGTTTTCTCTAGTGAACTACTCCCGCCAATCTAATGGATATGGCGAGAGCTTCCGGTAGGTTGCCCACCCGGAAGACCCATGAGGGCTTCCTGCTTCAGCGTGTGATGACTAGGACCTATGTCCCCCGCCAGAGCACACTCCACAGGCGTAACTTCGGGACGCTCCGACCCTAGTGCCGATTGAAGGATGGCAAGTCCTCTTTCATAAAAATACCCCCATTCATCTCCACCCAAATCATAGATTATGGATGGAGAATTCTTGGGAAACTGGTTAGAAAATTTTTTATCTTTTCCAGTCGCTGCTCCAGCCGAAATGCCACTTTCACCATCCTGCCCAATTTGTGTGGAGGGTATTTCTCAATATCAAGGTATAGAGGTTTGTATATGTTCTCATCTATTTTGTACTCTGCTTTTATGCGTTTATAATACCCCTCAAGCGTTTCGGCACAGAAAACATTCTCTCCTTTTGCATATATGACATCATCCACTGAAAGTTCCAGTTCCCCCATTGGATGAGTGTTCACCACTATCCATTCACCATACTCCATATCTTCTATCAAATTCCCTACAAGCAAAATATTTTTTGTATCAATTGCAGAACGAATAGAAACTGGCAGATAATGATCTACATACGACCATCCATTTGAAAACGAAAAACTTATAAAAATATTCGTATAAATAACAAATCTTTTTATCTTTTTATTTTTTGCTTTTTGATAAGAATGATAAAGCCTTACAATATCCTCTTTATTTCTTAAACCTCTATACAATCTTATTTGTCCATTATTAATATTATATCGTTCACATGTTGCTTGGTCTTTTAACCATTCCTGAGTGACTTTATACAACCTGTCCAGTTCTTCAAGACTCTTCTTTATAGTCCCCTCAGAAACATTACGAAAAAAAATAGGCAACTTTTTTTAACGAACAACTTATTGATGGCGAACACGCCATTCTTACATCAGCAAAACATGGATAACGATCAATGTTTAAAAGCCTGGATATAAGAAAGGTGAGATACACGCCACCAAGACCTGTATGGTCTTTTGTCCAGTTGCCATCGTTGAGCAACTTGATCAATTCGTTTTCCTCTTCTGCTTTTCCTGTTAAAGCAGCCCGGAGAAAATTGTCCTGTATCCTGATTTTTTGCATGATTTTTCCACCTCAGAAAGATATGTGAAAAAAATCAGATAAAGTGAACTTGCAATCATACCACCTGAAAGGATCAGTATCTATCGAAATTTCTGTAATGCCCCTTCTGAATGTTTTCCCTTCTGCGGTAACAATTGTATATGTCAGATCGTCATTAACAGAAAGTATCTTCCCTAACTCTAAATGGTTTCCTTCCACTGAACCAAATTTAACGGGATAATAAAACCATACATGAGTACCATCAACGCAGAGTTTTCGTTTACAGAAATCTTTAATGGGATGCCCTGTAACATCATAAAAACAATCTCTTAAAAAAAATCCTGCCACTATGTATAAACCAATTATAATTTTAAAAGGCGTACTGGTAAAGAAAAATTCCCTTACAGGTGCAAAACAAAGAGAAAGGTAAAAAGGCCATAACCTGAACAAAGTAATCGCAAGTGCAGGAAGCCATGTCGGTATAACCTTATATCCCCACAACCAGATATACGGCCAGTAACGTCCGTGTTCAACCTGCCAGATGTGTTTATATCGTTTTCTCTTCTCTGCCTTTTCAGAATTAAATAATATAGTCATTTCGACCTCCTTCAAATACACACTCACTATTTTTAGCAACAAACTTTGGCACTTTCCCTAAAAGTCGCTGCCAATCTTCAATCGTTACATGATGCAATCCCTGATCACCTATTATTCTCCATCCCATTGCCTCCAATTGCTCTTTTGTGGCAAAAGGAATGCCATGCAAATCACTCTGTCTGCATCTGGCACAGCGAAACACACTTGTTTTTACATTGACGACATCCAGGCGTTCATCGTATTTTTCTTTTTGTACATGCCACAAACCATCAACACAACGGTCAGGGCAAAATCCATAGCTTTCCTTTTCAATGCTTTTAGGGGCAACTTGCGTGGGATGCTCTTCCTGCCAACACTGCCAGTACTTTAGAATGCAGCGAGGGAGGTTCGTCGGAAAAAATTTCTCATTTTTCTTGATTTGTTTTTCAATCCAGCCTAAAGGTTCACCGCCCGGAACATGTTGCACCACTTCATACCAGGCGAGAACCTGCTCCGTGGACGTTTCTTTCTTGCCAAAAAAGAGCCTTAAAGACTTAACCAGATTTGCAAATTCGCTTTCTTGCATAAACACCTCTCTTTGACTCTGGAAGGGGCCTGGAGACTCAGCGAAACAACCTTGCCCTCCCTTTCTTCTACGGCAAGAAGGATCTAGGCCCTTTCCGGGTTGTTTTGGGCCGCATTTTTCTGAGCGGCCCGCCTTGCCTGCATAATTCTCACGAACTCATCTTCCGGCGCAATTTCCTCTTTAACAACGCCTTTATCTTCCCACCTGCCTTCTTTAAGCCACTTGGCCGGCTCAGGGATAAACCCTTGCCGCCACTGCTCAGACTGTTGTTGCTGCTCAATTGCCTGGAGCAGCTGATCCAGCGGGGGCAGAATTCCGGAGGATTCCAATTTTTGCCACACATTCCAGGCAGCTAAAGGAGCAGCCACACGTGGATAGTGGCTTAAAAAAGTCTTGAATTCTTCTGAAAATTGCGTTGTTGTTAATGAGGGCTTAGAAGAAACGGATTTATTGCCACCCTTATCCTGTACCCGCGCCAGCCAGGTAACAATATGTCTCCTGATGCCGGTGCGGGTTTTTCTTTTTTTCGGATTGGCTAAGTTCCACTGGCGGATGCTGTGAAGAGCCTGAAGCACATCAACAGCCGGATAAGCCTCACTCCATTCATCAATGTCTGTTTGATAAATGGGGTATTCTTCTGATGAGCCGTCTTTCTTTTTGTGAATTAAAGGGATAGTCAGAAGAGGTTGTTTATCTTTTTCTGGACAAGAACAATTCACGAGCTCGGAGATAGAACTTGTTTCTAGCTCCGAGCATTTTTTTTGTTCAGATTTTTTTAGCTCCGAGCTATTCTTCGTATTATTATCTATATTATTATTTATATTTAGATCTTTATTTATAGATTCAGATATAGATTCAGTTATAGTTACAGTTACAGGTTTGCCATACCATTTGCCTAACCGTTCATCTAACCATTCAAGTAACGGTTTGTATAACGGTTTGTTTAACCGTTTCAGTAACTGTTTAAACTCTTGAAATATTTTTGAAAAAGGAAGTTCTTCCAGCTTTTTGATGGCAGCTTTTACCTGGTTTGGGTTAGCGAGCGGATTGTGTTCCAGATAGTTTTTTATAAGTAATACTCCGGTGGTTTGATCATAGCTTACGAGACCCTTATCTGAACCATTCGACAAGGGTATATTTAATAGTTCCTTAAACGGTTTGTGAAACTGTTCAGGTAACCATTTCAAATCCTCGCAAACATACCCAGGCTTTAAAACAAACAACCCTAGCAGATTCCCGTGCGGACAGGTTAGAATATACAACCAGAGATATTTAGCCTCATCGCTTAACTGGTTAAAAGTTGGGCTATTCCAAATTCTTTTTTGAATTTTTGAATATTCGCCCATTTATTTCCTCCTTCTTTGTTTTCTAAACTTTTAAAAACAGTCCGCTAAATAGTTTGACAAATTGTTTAAGGAACGGTTTACCTAATTGTTTAGGTAAGCGTTTTAACAACGGTTTTATAAACAATTTTTAAACTGTTTAGGTAACCGTTTCATAAACGGTTAAATAAACCGTTTAGTAAACCGTTAAAAAAGGCTTTTGATAAGGCTTACTGAAAGCCCTCTAGCCCTTCGCCAAAGCCTTTATATTTTTTACCTGTCTTGCTCTTGACTTATTAGCGGTTACCCAAATAGCCTTAATTGAAGATTGGTACTAATGGTGCCATCTTGTGATCTCTCTAATAGCCCCAGTTTATGATTTTCCCACTCGTTCTCGTCTTTCGAAATTGAGATGATATGTCGCAAAAACGACAAGCATTTGACACGGTCGTGTTATCTCTTTAAAGATTTTCCACCATAAACGTAGGGCCAAAATTTAAGGAATGTGGACAAACGAATCCCTTTACCATTTAAGACTTTGGAGACGATAGACTGGGAGATACCTGTAATTTCTTCGAACTCTTTCTGGGTTAAGCCTTCTCGCTCCAAAAGCGTTTTAAGGTCCCGGGATAAATCTATGTTTGGAAGCTGTTTTTTTATGTTCATGTAATTATTTTATTCTGATTGGAATAAAATTTCAAGAAAAAAAATTCTTAACAGAATACAGCAATATTATCAAAGACTAAACAAGAGTAAGCTTATGGGAACATATGAAGATATCTTATCTGGAATAAAAAGAATTTGCGAAACCCAATTTAACGGGAACCAGAAACGAATGGCAGAAACATTGGGGATTCAACAACCTCAGTTAAATAAATTTCTTAACAGAAAGAGTAATCTGAGGATAAACTCCCTCGCGGAAATATTAGACAAAATTGGAGCCAAAATCGTCTTCCCTGATGAGACCCCTGATATTTCCCGTGAAGTCCACTTTGTGAAGCCAAGAATAGTTAATGCCGAAGAAATTGGTTGGCCGGTAGATGAAGATTATTTAGCTGTTCCCCTAGCCTCGATGCCTGTAGCTGCTGGCCCGGGCATAATTCCAGAGGAAAAGATACAAAGTTGGGTATTAGTGTGGCGCAGTCACGAATCCGTGCGCCATAGATCAAATCTTGTAGCAGTAGAAATAGGCAGGGACCAAAGGAGCATGGAGCCCACCTTGCATCCAGGCGATATAGTCTTGATTGATCGTAATGATTTTATTCCCAAATCTCCTCCTGGAAATATTTATTTGGTTCGCTTCCCAGGTGGCGACGGAGAAGCGGGGCTGTCAATAAAAAGAGTTCAATTATACTCAAAAAACAAGCAAGATTTAATTTCTTTTTATTCTGATAATCCTCAATACCCACCAGATATTTACGATTTAAATGTGGAATATGACGGGGATATAAAACGGGCTATCGTTGGCCGTGTTGTCTGGGCCTGGAGCGATATGAGTAAAAAATGAGGCTTGTAAAAAATTCTCGCCTGTTTTGACAGCTTACAAAGAGATCGTTCCTTATCAAATTCAATTGCTAACGGCGGAAATATTTGAAATCAATCCAGAATGGCCAAAAGAAAAAACTATGGAACTACTAAAAATTACAGGAGCATCGCTTTTGTATAGCGCAGCCAGGAAGTTTCTTTTAGTCATAACTTCAAACTCACCATGGAAGCCGGTTATGTTGCCTACCATTTCGTTTGCTCAAACTAAAAACAGGTCATCTCATCCCCAAAAATAACTAGCAAACACACAGCCAAACCCCACTCACTCTTTGTTAGCCCGCACCCCGCGGGCTTTTTTGTTTTTTTCCATCCCTCTTAAAAGGCTAGCTCATAACGGTTACTCCCTACCTTACTTCCTCATAATTTTTTCCTACCTTATCATTTTTTAAGAATTATTCTAATTTGATTTTTTTATTGACTAATTATTCTAATTAGAATATTATCTTTATCAACACAACGGCACACTGCCCTCTGCCTTGATTGGCACTGGCTCAAGGCTGTTGTGGGTAATCGAGAAGCTTAATCCAGCGAAGTAATCTTTGGCCATAAACCTTCTCTCGAAGTCTGAGGAGATAGAGCCAGGCGGCGCAGTCACTAAGTGAACCCTTTCCCCATCTGCGCCACATAAGGGTGAGCTTAGTGAGTCCTGGTTACTACCGGTGGGCGAGAAGCACCTTAACCCGCCATCCCCTCAGGCTTCGAGGGAAAGTCTGCCTGCCAAAAACAGTTCGGACTCAGGGGCCACCAAGGAGGTTAAAAAAATGTCTTTGCCAGCAGAAAAGTCTTTTTTTGATGTAAAAGACGTGAAACACCAGGTGAATTTAATTCAACAAATTCTAAGTGATGTAATGAAGCCTGATGAACACTACGGCATAATACCTGGGACTAAAAAACCTTCTCTCTATAAAGCAGGAGCAGAAAAACTTCTTTTCACATTTCGTCTCGCCTCAAAATACCACATCTTAAAATCTGTCCATGATAAAAATTTTATAAGCTATACAATTGAATGTACTTTAACTCATATACCAACTGGCAACTTTGTGGCTTCTGGTATTGGTTCATGTAATAGCCGTGAAAGTAAATATCGTTATCGTTTTGTTCCAAGCCAAAAACAACCATCAAAAGAGGAAGCGGAAGAATTAAAAAGTAAAGGACTTGGTCGTTGGAGTAAAACAAAAAATGGCTGGGTGTGGTTGGAACGAATCGAAAATGATAACCCATGGGATTTAGACAATACTTTGCTAAAAATGGCCTGTAAGCGTGCGCTCATTGCTGCTACTCTTAATGCTACTGCTTCCAGTGATATATTTGTGCAGGATTATGAAGATATGCAGGATAAACATGACAATACTGAATCTGAGAAGATTGTTGACATAGACGAGTTAAATAAAGAATTAGATAATATTACAGATATTGATACATTAAAATTTCATTGGGAAAAGCATGAAGTTGAGTATAAAAAATGTAAAAATTATAGAGAAATATGTGACACATATAAAAAATATAAGCAATTATTGAGTAAGGAGGCAGATAATGTTTGTTAAAGTTATAAAGGATGACATTGTACAAGGATTACAAAAAGCTGCTCTTATAGTTAATAATAAAAGTGGTGCTGAGTTTTTACGCACAATTTGGCTAAAAACAGAAAATAACAATCTGTCCGTAATAGCAACTGATACCATGCGAGAGTTTATCGGCAGTTATCCTGCTAACATAAACGAAGAAGGTCTTGCTGGTGTAGCTGGTAAAACATTGGCTGACCTTGTGAAAAAACTGGAACCAGGCGAAATTTACTTCCGCTTAAAAGAAAATCACCTGATTATTGGTCAAGGTAAAAGAAGGTATCGTTTACCTGTATGTGATCTCTCCTGGTTTCAGGATTTTGAACAATATCCTGAAGAACAAAATGTTCAATGGTCAGGGGACGCATTGAAGGAAGTTATAGAAAAAGTGTTGTTTTGCATTAATCCCGAAGAAGTTAGTGAGGCAATGAACTGTGTATGTTTCAAGCCTGTCCAGGATAAAATTGAAGTATGTGGTTTAAATGGATCTCAAATGGCGTTGTTAAAGATAGAAAACGATAGTTTGTACAATATCCTCCCTTCGGACGGTATTTTAATAGCCAGAAAGTTTTTGGCTGAATTTAAGAAGATTTTGCCAAACGATGAGGTGGAAATCTCTTTGTCAAAAAAAAGAATCTTCATAAAAACTGCAGGAGAGACAATATCTTTTCCTTTAACCTCTTATGTATTTCCTAACTATCATAATCTTCTTGAGAAGTACCCTGTTTCTGTCGCAAACTTGAAGATTAACAGACTGGAATTGATTGATGCTTTAGAAAGGCTTGGCATTTTTAATATTGATATGATTTCTACTTTTTTTGAATTTAAAAAGGACAAAGTAATATTGACTGTCCAGGGAGATGAATCTGGAGAGGCACTTGAAGAATTAGAATGTGATTTTGATGGTGAACTTGATATAATCGCATTATCTACTTTTGATTTAATAGAAATATTGAAACATTTTCAGTCTGACATTGTGCAATTTCACTTTGCTGGAATAAATGAACCATGTTTTATTACTGGTGAACAAGACACAGGTTATAGCGTTCTGGTCATGCCTATAGAAATCGGTGATGTATATGAAGAAGAATAGATATGTCCAGGAGGCTATATATGCCAAGAATTGTTAAGTTAGTTTGTAAAAAATGTGGTGCTGAATACAATATTTCCAAATGGGCGGTAGGGAAAGATAATGGTTTATGTTGTAATTGTGCGAATGAAGAAATTGGATTGTCGCCTGCGAAGAAAAGTAAAGTTCAAAATGCAATGAGGGAAAAAACAAAAATAGAGATTGTAGTCGATCCTTTTTTGAGCCTTGAAACATATATTCCGGATGTAGAATCTACTTCTGTGCAGTTTAATCCGTTTCCACTGTAAAGAAAAGAAGTGAAATAAATATGGGAAATCACATGCGAAAACTAATGAGGCGGCCAATTTTGCGGTATCACGGAGGAAAGTGGATGTTAGCACCCTGGATTATCTCTCATTTTCCGCGGCATACGGTTTATGTTGAACCTTTTTGTGGTGCTGCCAATGTCCTTCTCCGTAAACGTCCTTCCAGGGTGGAGGTACTGAATGATCTATATGGACGTGTTGTTTCCTGTTTCCGCGTTTTGCGGGACCCAGAGCAAGCAAAACGATTGCAAGAACTTTTAAGATTAACTCCATGTTCGGAAGAAGAATATCTTTCATGCAGGGAAGCGTCTAACGATCCAGTTGAGGATGCCAGGCGACTTATTGTTCTTGGTCATCAGGGCCATGGCAGCACTGGCGCATCTGGAGGGAAGCTAACTGGATGGCGACGCGGGGTGCGGCCACATGGACCAACAAGCGCAAGGGAATGGGGGTCTTTATGGGAGCACGTTTTGGAGTGGGCCGATAGGCTGCGTGGCGTATATTTAGAAAATGATGACGCTATAAAGGTGATTGAGCGATGGGACGGGCCAGAAACTTTATTTTATGTTGATCCGCCTTATATGCAATCTACCAGGACCTCTGGACCTAATGGTTATGCTTACGAAATGACAGATGAGCAGCATTTGAAATTGATTGATTGCTTACGGCAAGTCTCTGGCGCAGTTGTTTTGTCCGGGTACAGAAACTCATTGTACGATGACAACCTGTGCGATTGGCACACGGTGTCCAGAAATGTTGTCGTGGATAGGGGAGCACAAAGGACAGAGGTCCTATGGTTAAACGCTAAGGCGGTGGCTAAAAGATATTTGCCGCTTTTTAAATGTGAGAGAAATTTCAAATAGTCAGGAGGGTTAAATGCCAAGTTTAAACAAAGTGCAAGATGATTCAGAACAAACAAAATGGAGGGAATTATGAAAATAGTAATTTCGATAATGGGTTTGGTCTTACTGGCAAGCAGTATTGCTTTTGCAAAACTCGATGAGAAGGCACTCAAGCAAAGTGTAGCTGACAGGGTACAGGCTACACTAAAGGGCCGTGTCCCTGGAGCGGAAAACTTTGGCCCGGATAAGGTGAAAATTGAAAAGAAGAAAAAGGTTAAGGTTGGTAAATATGAGTTGTATGCAGTCAAGTTGCAGCTCGTGCCTTTCAAGAAAGGCCAAAAGCCAGGCGAAATGGCTCTTCTGGTGGACAGTTCCGGCAAGATAGCTTTTCCAGATGTTCAGGATATTTCAAAGGGGCAAAGTCTGGTTGAGGATGCCATGGACGAAGTTAACAGAATAAAACTCGATAAGAATTTTGGGGAAGTGTTTTACAAGGGCAAGGGAAAGCATGAGGTTGTATTTATCAGTGATCCGTTCTGTCCTTATTGCAGACGGGCATTTAATTATCTTGCAGGCAAAAAAGATGAAATGAAGGAATGGAAAATTGTACACATGCCTCTTTCTTTTCACCGAGGGGCCAATGTAGCTTCATGGGTGATGGAGTATGCGCATGACAAGAATATTAAATTCCAGGAAATAGTTAGGTTTGCCTATGGAGAACTTTCCATGCCAAAGGAAAAGGATTTGCAAAAGGCGGAAAAGGCTGTGTTGAAGAAGTTTATGAATAAGTTTTCTGAACTTGGATTCAAGGATTTGGACAAGGCGTATGAAATGTTGAAAGAGAAATATAATGGTAAAATTAAAAATAATATTAAACAAGCTAATAAATTGGGTGTTAGAGGGACTCCCGGGATTTTTATTGATGGTATAAAAGTTAGGGGATTTAATAAGCCCAAAATTGAGAAGCTTTTTGCCAAAAAATAAAAAAGGGAGACTACATCTGACCGGCCTTCGGGCCGGGACTGGTGGAGGCTCAAAACAGATGTGGGAGGTGTTCTGATGGATATATATGAATGGATGTTAAAGAAGAAAATCACATCTAAAATAATAGCAGAGGAAACGGGTGTGTCCCAACGCGGAGTCCGCGGATACATCAATGCTTCATGGAATTCGTTAAAAATAGAAGCTTGGCTATTAAAAAACGGTTGTCCGCAGGAAGTTATAGATAAGTTAAAAGCAAAGCGCGAAGAAAAGAAGAAGTTTTTGCATTATTATACAAAACGTAGAACAGCGGATATTCTCTGCCCCTTTGAGACAGACGAAATAAAGACAAACATTCCAGGTGTATATGCAAACTCAACCAGTTTCTGTCCCCTCAGATAATAAAGGTTTTTCCCATGAAAACAAATTATGACATTTTTAATTTTCTCGCCCAAAAAGCTTTGTCCGGGAAATATGAGGATGTAACCGGCGTTGTTGATATGTTAACAGAGATTACAGTTTCAGATTTGTTTAATTATGGGTACTATCCTGATAGTGATATAACAAAAGCCATTTACTATTTAATTTACAGGTGGCTATCAAAACAAATTTGGGGAAAATGCTTTGACCCAGGCAAAAGACCATTGTTGCCAGTTTTAGTAACTTCGATAGATAAAGAGTATTTAGCATCAAAAATGGCACTACGAGTCCATTATACTGTCATGGAGCTAATTCGCAAGGATAGAGATAGTAAAAAACCAGTTATTTCCAAAGCAAAAGAGTCTATGGGGAAACAAAAAGCTATTTCTTCTGATGTTGTTGGTGATCGAAATGTCTTTACAGTTGATGTCAATGACGCTGAAAAAAAAGCCCTTATTAACGAAATTTGTGAAATGTATAATGTTAAAGATGTCGAAGAATTAATTAACGAAGCAAAGGCAAATGATTTTTTAGAAGAAGTAAATGATTATATTAAATATGTTTATGAGCAAACTTTATGGGAAAGTTGCCTGGAACATAAAAAAAATGCTGTGATTAGAAAAAGTTTCAGCCAAAAAACTGCTGTTGCTGGATGATGAAGGCGATTTACAAAGCAAAACGCTTGGGCAAACGCAGAGTTTTGTACATTACATCACCTGCGGGGATGCGAATGGCCAAAATAATTCCTAGAGCAGATATGGTTGCTAGGCTTTTGCTCGATGCAATGGTAAAAGGTAAAATTTCATATTTTAAATACCAAGAAGATAAAGATCTATTGATAGATTATTTAATGTCTCTTGAAGATTGGTTACAAAGTTCGCTTGAAACGTCTGTAAAGAAGGTAAAAAAAAGTTTAAGAAAAAAGCATATTGAGTATTATTTAAAAAATGTAATTATAAATAGGAAAGAATTATATCTAAACACACAATTTGCTGATAATTTTTTTTATTTTGCGAAAAAAGTTGATGAATATTTTAAGTATTTGCTTATTGGATCACGGTATAACCTTGTTTCTTTTAATATCTTAGAAAAGGCAGGAAAAGAATTAAATGTCATTTTAACCGATTTTGAACAAGATATAACAAAAATCGGGGTTGCCTTGTGGCAGGGTTAAAGAGTTTACAGTATATAGAATGGCCAATCTGGGATATTAAACAAAAACCCGCGAACAAAGAATTTTTGCATGTAAAACAAGATAAGCTTAATGAAGTAATGAGGGTGTTGGCCCCATATTTTTATGATTTGTCTTTGTTGGATGGATTTAAAAACAAACAAGAGTTGCTAAAAATTATAAAACATATTGTTAAGCATCTAATAGCGTACATCTGGGATATTCCTGCAAGTCAGGTTTATCATCACTCAGACAGGTTCGGGCTGTTAAAACACTCCCTGGAAGTGGCCTATCTGGATGCTCAAAAAGCTGGTCGCGAGTTGGCTGTAGGTGAAGGTGGAGTCCCTTCTGCAGAAAAGACAAAAAAAGAGCGAACATGGCGTGTTTTGGCTGCATGGTTAATAGGGTTATGCCATGATCTGGGCAAAATTTTTGACATTGATTTGTTTCATGAAGCCGAAGATCGCTATGTTTATTATCATCCCTTGCGGGGAGGTGTGCTGGATTTCAGGCTAAAATATCCCCAAAGAGTAGATATTATCTGGCGTCCCGGACGAGGACTAAGACATGTCAAGCGTAACATGATGGTTTTCTTCACCATTGTGCCTTTTGATTTGTTAAAGCAAATCCCTCAACATTTATTAATTCGTATTTTAGATGGGTTATATTCTTACAAAGATGAGGGGGATGCAGAAAGCGTCAAGGCTGCGACTGAAGAACAAAACAGAGAAATTATTATACAGGTTTTGAGAAAATTAAAAGAAACTAATTATAAATCTGAAAAAGGTGTATATGCTTTTGCTCTTGACACAAATGTTTATGCGGTCGTTACGCCTGTATTCTTTCAAACTGTAGCTGAAGCAACAAAAGGAATAATCGAAACTCCCTTTGGACAGCGGACAGTTGAAAATATTTTTCAACAATATGGTTGGGTTTATTGCCATGAGGACCAATTTTATAAAAAATTTAAGGCTATACGAGGGGATAGAGAATTGAATTTAAGTTTTGCTTTGGTTAAATCTGAACCTTTTGTATCCGCTAACGCAGAGGCAACAATAAAATTGAAATTCGCTGTTAGTGAATATGATAAAGTGGCTGAATTATTGGGATCACAGCCACCTTTGACCTGGTTTGCTGGTAGTGAAGAAGAGCTTGAACTCCTTGCTCTAAAAGGGGAAAAACAGCAAGGCCAAGAGGCAGAACAGGACGAACATAAAGCTTTGGAAGATTCTCTTCAGGAGGGAGGCAGAACTGAAAATTCTGAACAACAAGCTACTGAGGAAAGGTCTCAAATACTAGAACATGCGTCACAGGATAAAGTAAAAGAGCAGGATCAGCAGGCTGATTTTATTGAACAGGGACTAGAGAAATTGGTAGGCAAGATATTGGACGGTACATATCATCTGGGCCCTATGACTTCTAAAAAACATATTGGTTTGATTGGTGCTGATGGGTTGTTATGGTTATTATATCCACGAGTAATTGATGAAAATTTTGACGTTGACATGAACGACAATGAAGCAAGAAAACAAGTTTTATATGAACTAACTAATCGCGGCTATCTTGAACAATTTCAAAAGGGGCAATCCAAGTTTTGGTTTCAAAACACCTCGGCCATGTATGTACAGGATGGTCAGCCTAAAAAAACCAAACTGTTTCCATGGATTAGAATAAAGCCAGCTAAATTGATAGAACTTAATTCAAGTCTAGAGCCCTATCTGTCTTAAGTTGTCTTCTGAAAGTACTCATCTCTAAAGACGGAAATTTCCTGGGTAATTTTTTGGAAAAAATCAAGGTAAATACTCATGTTACAAAGACTAGAAAAGTGTCTCACTGTTATTGAAAAGGTCATTTTTTCAAATAGTTCAAATGGTTTTTGTATATTCTCCGGTCGTCCTGTTAAGGAAAAGAATACATTTATAGCCAAAGGTTATTTGGGTGATATAAGCGAGGGTGATGAGTTATTGCTTTGGGGTGATTGGGTAAAGCATCCCAAATATGGGATGCAGGTAAATATCACCCGATTTGAGTATCCTAAAACAGAGACAAAAGACATTTTGGCTTTCCTGCAAAGCGGATTTGTTAAGGGCGTAGGTCCCTCTCTGGCAAAAAGAATAGTTAAGAAGTTTGGAGAAGATACGGTTCATGTTTTTGATAATGAACCAAAGAGGCTTCTGGAAGTATCGGGTATAGGCCCGAAAACCTGGCCCAAAATAGTTGAGTCATGGCAGAGAGAAAAGGGAAAGCGAGAAGCTATAATTCAGTTCCAGGAGTGGGGAATTGGGCCTGCCTCTATCCAAAAAATTCTCAAGAAGATTGAAAATCCCATTGAAGCAATAGAAAAAGTACAGAGCAATCCCTATTGGCTGGCCTGGGAAATTAAAGGGATAGGTTTTCTGATTGCTGATAAGATTGCTCAAAACATTGGTTTCGCCCTTGATGATCCTTTCAGAATACAGGCAGCAATTTATTATTGTCTGGACGATGCCTCAGCTAAGGAGGGGCATTGTTATTTGCCCGAAGAAGAATTGATTAAAAAGGCCAAAGAAATTTTATTTCCTGAACAAATTACAGGACAAAGAGAGATCGAATTAATCCAACAAGGGATAAAGGATTTATGCAAGGCTAGAAGGCTTATTATGGACGAGGATAGGGTTTATACCGCCCTACTCTACAATACCGAGCAAAGACTGGCTTCCAATATTCAAGGCCTTTTAGGTGGAGTTAAGGATATCCCTTTTG